>JAPLBU010000306.1 GCA_026392575.1 Actinomycetota bacterium
GCGAAGCTCGGTGATCCGGTCGAGATCACCGGGACGTCGTCGCCGCAGAACCTCGGCAACGGGGTGACCGTCTGGACCTCCACGTGGGACGAGTGGCTGGTCGACTCCGCAACCGGGGCTGTCCTGACGCAGGTCCCGTCGCCGACCACCGATGCCGGCACTGACCCGACGACCGACCCCAACGCGGCCCCTGACGGCACCAAGGGGACTCCACAGCCCGTTCCGGCAGTCACCACGACCCCGGACGCGGCTGACGTCCAGCAGGCGTCCTACGGCCGCTGACGTGGTAGTCGTACGTCCGGCACTGCCCACGGACCGAGCTGCGGTCGTCGCGACCATCGTGGCCGCATTCACCGGTGACCCGGCCTGGACGTGGCTGCTGGGTGCCGACTTCAGCCGGTTGGCGCCGCTGTTCGCCGGTGCGCTGTTCGACCAGCGGGTCGATGGGGGCACCGTGTGGATGACCGAGGATGCGGCATCGGTCTCCCTCTGGGACCCACCGGGCAGTGTTGATCCGCTGGTGGAGGAGGCGGCATGGGCGCCCTTCCATGCGGCGGCCGGAGCGGGTGCAGCGGCCCGATTTGCGGCCTACGAGGGTGCCTTGGACCGGGTGAGCCCGACGTGGTCGTACTGGTACCTCGGAGTACTGGCCACCCGCCCCGAGCGGGCTGGCAGGGGGCTGGCCACGGCCGTCATGGCGCCGGGCCTGAGCCGCGCCGACGCTGATGGCCTGGACGCCTGCCTCGAGACCTCCACCCTCGCCAATCGGGCGTTCTACGACCGCCGGGGCTTCGTCGAGTCCACGTTGGTCGATCTGCCCGACGCTCCAGACACCTGGTGGTTGCGCCGACCCGCGCAATGAATCGCCGCAGACGATGAAGGCCCCGGTCAGTGACCGGGGCCTTCATCGTTCGTTGTGGCTAGTGCTGTGACTCCTGCTCGGCGTTCGTCTCCGCCATCCCCGGGTGGTGCAGGACACCACCGTGTGCGCGGTTGATCTGGTCGGCATCCTCGTAGGCGTGCAGGGGAGCCTCGAGCTCGGCATCGTGGGCCACATGGTGCTGGCCCGCCTCGATCTCCTCGTCGGTCGGTCGGACGTAACTCTCCTTGTAGAAGAACGAGCTGAGCTTGTGCCGACGCATCTGCAGCTTGTAGTGCTTGTTGCGCACCCCATCGGCATCGGCCTTCTCCGGTGCGGGCAACGGCACATGCTCGGTCTTGGACGAGATGACCGCGAGGTCCTTGACGGACAGCGGCTGGTGCACCTCGACGAACTCGCCGTGCGGCAGGCGCAGGACCCGGCCGGACTCATAGCCGTGGAGCAGCTTCTCCTGGTCCTTGCGCTGCAGCCCGAGGCAGGTGCGCCGGGTGATCCAGAACACGATCGGCGGGATTACGAATATTGCGACCCGCAGGAACCACGTGATCGCGTTGATCGACAGGTCGAAGGCCACGGCGATGATGTCGTTGGCGCCACCGATCCACAGCAGGGCGTAGAACGTGATCGCCATCATGCCGAAGCCGGTGCGGGTCGGGGCATTGCGCGGGCGGTCGAGCAGGTTGTGCTCGCCCTTGTCGCCGGTGACCCAGGCTTCGATGAACGGGTACAGAGCGAGCACGGTGAACAGGATGCCCGGCAGGATCATCGCCGGGACCATGATGTTCCAGGAGATCGTCCAGCCGAAGATCACCGTCTCCCAGTTGGGCATCATCCGCAGTGCGCCGTCGAGGAAGCCGATGTACCAGTCCGGCTGGGAGCCGGCCGACACCTGATCAGGGGTGAAGGGGCCGAAGAGCCAGATCGGGTTGATCGTGACCAGCCCGCCCACGAAGGCGACGATGCCGAAGACGATGAAGAAGAAGCCGCCCGCCTTGGCCATGTAGACCGGCAGCAGCGGGTAGCCCACGACGTTGTCGTTGGTGCGGCCCGGGCCGGGGAACTGGGTGTGCTTCTGCGTCCAGACCAGCATCAGGTGGACGGTCACCAGGGCGAGGATCAGGCCCGGGATCAGCAGGATGTGCACTCCGTAGAGCCGGGAGATGAAGTCGGTGCCGGGGAACTCGCCTCCGAAGAGCAGGAACGCCATCCAGGTGCCGACGATGGGCGCCGCCTGCATGATGCCGCGGGCGATCTGCAGGCCGGTTCCGGACAGCAGGTCATCCGGCAGGGAGTAGCCGGCCATGGCTGCGACGAAGATCAGCGCCGACCAGTGGTGCATCTGACGCAGCAGGAGTCCGCCGCGGATATCGAAGGAAATGTCGAGCGAGGAGGCGTAGGCCTCCGACATCTTGATGCCCTTGAGCGGAACGTACGAGCCGTCGTAGACGACCTCGACCATCGACGGCTTGAAGAACAGCGTCAGGAAGACACCGGTCAGGAGCACGACGATGAAGCTGTACAGGGCGATCTCACCGAGCATGAACGACCAGTGATCGGGGAACACCTTGCCAAGGTTGCGCGCCAGGAACTTGTTGCTGCCGATGCGCTGGTCGACGTAGGTGGCCGTGGCTCCGCCGGCCTTCTCCACGGGACTTGTCGAGGTCATCCACGCTCCCAGAAATCAACGCCGATCGGCAGCTGCGGCATGCGCCGGGCGGCGGGGCCGAAGACGACCTCGCCGCTGTCTGCCAGGTCGAACGTGGACTGATGGCACGGGCACAGCAGGTGGTGGGTGCGCTGCTCGTACAGGGCGATGGGGCAGCCCACGTGGGTGCAGATCTTGGAGTACGCAACGATGCCCTGGTAGTCCCAGCCGTCGCCCTGCTGCGAGCGGATCTCATCGGGCTGCATGCGCACGAGGATGATCGCGGCCTTGCCGCGGGCGTTGAGGTTGCCCTCGATCTCCTCGACGTCGAGCAGGTCAGCGGGGACCCCCGAGATCAGGCCACCGACGGGCAGATCCTCCGGACGGACGGGCGCGTAGGTGCCGTCCGAGACGATGCGGGTGTCCTTGGTCCACAGCGTGGTCGAGAGGATGTCGGCCGGCGACTTGCCCTGCTCGGCCTTGGTGGGAACCCACAGGTCCTTGAGCAGGATGACCAGCGGGATCGGGAAGAGCACCAGCGCGCCTATCAGGGTGCGCCGGATCATCTTGTAGCGGGCGAAGCCCGACTCGTCCTTGCCGCGCTCGTAGTTGGCCTCAGCCTCGCGGGTGGCCGAGCCGGGGGAGAGCTGATCGTGCCGCTGCTGGACGACCTCGACATCGGGCATCAGCTTCTTGGCCCACTGGATGGCGCCCGCACCGATGAGGAAGATCGCGGCCGCGAGCGTGAACCCGAGGGCGACCTGGCTGGCGCCGACGTCGCCCATGACGGGGATGTAGATGATCGTGGACTTGTCGATCGCGATGTAGGCGACGATGAACAGGACGACGAAGAGCATCGACAGCAGGAACATGGACGCGACCTGACGCTCGGCGCGCTTGGCCGCCTTCGGGTCGGTGTCGGCTGCCCGCAGGCGGTGCGGGATATCAGCGACCGGGGAGTACCCGAGCTTCGTCTCGACTGCCTTGTGGTTGCCCTCGTTGGGCGAGATATCGGTCATCGCGACTTGATTCCGATCCAGACGGCCGCCGCGATCAGGGCGGCGAATATTGCGGTGGCGAGGAACACGCCCTCGGTGACGGGGCCGAAGCGACCCAGGCTCAGGCCACCCGGGTTGGGGGACTCCTGCAGTGCGCGGACGTAGCCGATGATGGCCTGCTTGCCCTCGGTGGGAATCTGGGCGTCGCTGAAGACCGGCATGCTCTGCGGTCCGGTCAGCATCGCCTCGTAGATCACCTGTGGTGAGGACTGCATGATGTTCGGCGCGTACTTGCCCTGGGTCAGGGCGCCGCCCTGACCTGCTGCCTGATGGCACTGGGAGCAGTTGATGCGGAACAGTTCGCCGCCGAAGGCCACGTCGGCATCGGCGTAGTCGATCTGCTCGGCCGTCGGGATCGCGGGGCCGGGGGCGAGGGTGGCGATGTACGCCGCCATGGCGGCTACGTCCTCGTCGGAGTAGACGCTCTCGACCGCCGGTGCCTGTGCGCCGGGTCCGGCGAGCGGCATGCGGCCCGTGCTGACCTGGAAGTTGACGGCTGCGGCCCCGACCCCGATGAGGGTTGGACCGCTCTGCGTGCCCTGTGCCTCGAGCCCGTGGCAGGAGGAGCAGCCCTCAAGGTAGAGCTGGCGACCCGCTTCGACCTGGGTCTCGCTGCCTACGGTCATGGCGGCTTCAGCAGGCTGAACGCTGGCGACGGCGGCGTAGCCACCGCCGACGGCAACCAGCGCCCCGATCAACAACGCTGATGCCACGAACGGGTTTCGCCGCCGTGCGGCCAGGAACTTCACTCTCGCCGAACCTCTCTGCCGAGTCGTGCCGGGTGCCGGAACTGCCGTGCGGTTACTTGAGGATGTAGATCATGAAGAACAGTGCGATCCACACCACGTCGACGAAGTGCCAGTAGTACGAGGTGACGATCGCGCGGGTCGCCTGATCGTGCGTGAACCGCTTCGAGATGTAGGTGGTGGCGAGCACGAAGAGGAATGCGATCAGGCCGCCGGTGACGTGCAGGCCGTGGAAGCCGGTCGTGAGGTAGAAGGCCGAGCCGTAGGCGTTCGAGGACAGAGTGAGTCCCTCATGGACCAGGGATACGTACTCGGTCACCTGACCGGCGATGAAGAAGGCACCCATGAAGAAGGTGATGATGAACCACCGGCGCAGGCCCTTGACGTCGCCGCGCTCGGCAGCGAAGACGCCGAGCTGGCAGGTCACGCTGGACAGCACCAGAACGGTGGTGTTCACGCTGGCGAATGGAATGTTGAGGAGTTGAGTCTCCTGCGCCCACAGCTCGGGATTCACCGCCCGCAGGGTGAAGTACATCGCGAACAGCGCCGCGAAGAACATGAGCTCGCTGGCCAGCCACACGATGGTGCCGATAGCGACCATGTTGGGCCGGTTAGCCGGCGCGTGCGCATATGCCTGGGGGACTGTCGTTGCGTTCGCCACGGCAGGAGTCTGGCAGATCGGGAGTCGGGATTCTCTGTGACCCCCCGTTCAATTTCCCCTGCGTTCCGGTCGCCGGTCCCCTCGTGGCTACCGTTGGGCGCGTGGAGCCCGAAATGACCCCCGAGATGACGCCCGATGAGATGGTCGACGAGACCCCTGAGCCGGCTCCCGAGCCAACCCTGAAGGTCCTCGTCTACAGCGACGACCGCACGACGCGTCAGCAGGTGCTGGCCGCGCTCGGACGCCGGCCCGCGACCGATCTGCCGGCCCTCGTCTACGTCGAGTGCGCGACCGAGCCGGTTGTGATCTCCCAGGCAGACAACGGCCGCTTCGACCTGCTCATCCTCTACGGCGAGGCCGCGCCGGCCGGTGGCATGGGTATCTGCCGCCAGCTCAAGGACGAGATCTACCAGTGCCCGCCGATCCTCGTGCTCGTCGGCCGCCCGCAGGACGCCTGGCTGGCGACTTGGTCTAGGGCCGACGCAGTGGTGGGGCATCCCATCGATGCCATCACCCTGGCTGACTCCGTGGCCAAGGTGCTTCGCCGCCGGGTCGCGCTCGCCACGACCTCCTGACCGCCCGGTGTCCACCCCCGTGATCGGCATGCCGTCGGGGATCGATCCGACCTGGCCGTCGGTGCTGTCACGGCTGCTAGCCCAGGAAGAGCTCGATCCCGCCTGGGCTGCCTGGGCGATGGGCGAGATCCTCAGTGGCACCGCCACCCCGGCTCAGGTCGCCGGCTTTGTCACCGCGTTGCGGGCCAAGGGCGAGACGGCTGGCGAGGTCGATGCGCTGGTCTCGGTCATGCTCCAGCACGCGCGCCTGCTGGACTTCGGGGCAGCGGGCTCGCCCGTGACCCTCGATGTCGTCGGCACGGGCGGGGATCAGGCCCACACCGTCAATATCTCGACGATGGCCGCTCTCCTGTGCGCGGCGGCGGGCGCTCCGGTGGTCAAGCACGGCAACCGCGCGGCGTCGTCGTCGACCGGCACGGCCGATGTGCTCGAGCAGCTGGGCGTGGTCATCGACCTGGCCCCGGCCGACGTGGTCACGAGCGTGCGCCGGGCAGGCATCGGATTCTGCTTCGCCCAGACCCATCACCCCGCGATGAGGCATGCGGGGCCGACCCGTCGCGAGCTGGGGATCCCGACGGTGTTCAACATCCTGGGCCCACTCACCAACCCGGGCGGAGCGCCGGCAGCGCTCATCGGCTGTGCCAACGTGACCCTCGCGCCCGTCATGGCCGATGTCCTGAGCCGCCGCGGGGTGCGAGCCATCGTGGTGCGCGGCGAGGACGGGCTTGACGAGATCTCGACTGCAGGCCCCACCCGCGTCTGGGACGCGACCCTTGGCCCGGTCCGCGAGAGCGTCATCGACGCGGTCGACCTGGGCATCCCGCACACCGACCGTGAACTGCTGCGCGGTGGCGACAGTGCGCGCAATGCGGCTCTGCTGCTGGCGACCCTCGCCCCCGGAGCCGCGTCCGGACCGGATGCCGAGCGCGTCGAGGCGATCCGCGACGCGGTGACGGTCAACGCCGCTGCGGCGCTGGTCACCCATGATGCTGCGGTGTGCGCCGCTGAGGGCCGTCCGGTTGACGATCGCCCACTCCTGGAGCGGATCGGCGATCAGTTGGAGCAGACGCGGGGGGTGCGTG
>JAPLBU010000260.1 GCA_026392575.1 Actinomycetota bacterium
CTCGGGCCGGCCGCTGCTTCCTCGGGCATGGTCTACGGGCGTCTCGACGCCGCCGGAATCGCATCGGTCATCGAACAGGTCGTCGCCACGACGCCGGTGTCGGTGAGAGCCAACGGTGAGGTTACGCCAGCGCCGACGTCGGCCGCCCCGACCGGCATCACGGTGTATGTGCCCATCGATGCCGCCGCTCGTTCGGCCGGCGCCGATGATGTGGCCGCCGCCTTTGCAGCGCACTCCGGTGTGCATGTCGTGCGCAACGGATCACGTGGCATGTTGTGGCTCGAACCGATGATCGAGGTCGCCACCCCCGATGGGCGCGTCGCCTACGGCTCGGTTGCCGCCGCCGATGTCGCAGGGTTGCTCACAGCAGGTGTGCTCGACGGCGCAGAGCATCCGCTGCGCCTCGGCCTCACCGAGGAACTGCCGTGGCTGCAGCGTCAACAGCGGGTCACCTTCCGCCGGGTCGGCGTCATCGACCCGCGCTCGGCAACCGACCACGAGGTCCATGGTGGTCTGCAAGGTCTGCGGCGGGCACTGGCAATGTCGCCGTCCGAGGTCATCGCCGAGGTCACCGCATCGGGTCTGCGTGGCCGTGGCGGAGCAGCGTTCCCGACCGGTATCAAGTGGACCACGGTCGCCGGCGCCGAAGGTGAGACGAAGTACGTCGTCTGCAATGCCGACGAAGGCGACAGCGGCACATTCGCCGACCGGATGATGATGGAGGGCGACCCGCTCACCCTGATCGAGGGCATGGTCATCGCCGGCTACGCCGTCGGTGCTCACGACGGATACATCTACGTCCGCTCCGAGTACCCCGATGCGATCGTCAGTCTGCGGTCAGCCATCGACGCCGCGCGTGATCGCGGCTGGCTAGGCACCGATGTCCTCGGCAGCGGGCTCGCGTTCGACATCCACGTGCGTATCGGCGCCGGCTCCTATGTGTGCGGTGAGGAGACCGCGATGCTGGAGAGCCTCGAGGGCAAGCGCGGGATGGTTCGCCCCAAGCCCCCGCTGCCCGCGTTGGAAGGACTCTTCGGCCAGCCGACCCTGATCAACAACGTCCTCACCATCGCCGCGGTGCCCTTCATCCTGGAGCACGGCCCGGAGGCCTATGGCGCACTGGGCACCGGCCGCTCGATCGGCACGCAGGTCTACCAGCTCGCCGGCAACGTCCGGCAGGGCGGCATCGTCGAGACGCCGTTCGGCATCACTCTCCGCGAGCTCGTCGACGGCTACGCCGCAGGGACGCGCACCGGGCGTCCCGTTCGCGCCATTCAGCTGGGCGGACCCCTCGGGGCCTACCTGACGGCCGACGCGATGGACGTGTCGATGGACTACGAGTCGGTGGCGGCCGCCGGCGGAATGCTCGGGCATGGCGGGATCGTCGTCTTCGACGACACCGTCGACATGGCTCAGCAGGCCAGGTTCGCCATGGAGTTCTGCGCGGAGGAGTCCTGCGGCAAGTGCACGCCCTGCCGCATCGGCAGCGTCCGCGGGGTCGAGGTCATCGACCGGATCATCGGCGGCGAGGAGCCCGAGGCGAATCGCGCGCTCCTCATCGATCTTTGCGAAGTGATGACCGACGGTTCACTATGTGCCATGGGGGGCCTGACACCAATGCCGGTGCTCAGCGCCCTGCGCAGTTTCGGCGAGGACTTCGAGCGGAGAACCAATGACCATCGCTGAGGACATCGACTACGGAACGCCGCCGACCCGGTCGACGACATCCGTCGGCCTCACCATCGACGGCATCACGCTGACCGTCCCCAGCGGCACCTCGGTGATGCGTGCGGCTGCCGAGGCCGGTGTCGCCGTGCCGAAGCTGTGCGCGACCGATCGCCTTGATGCATTCGGGTCATGCCGGATGTGCGTGGTCGACATCGACGGCCGCAAGGGTACCCCCGCCTCGTGCACCACCCCCTGCGAGGACGGGATGGTCGTTCACACCCAGACCCCGCACGTCGCCAAGATCCGTCGCGGCGTCATGGAGCTGTACATCTCCGACCATCCGCTTGACTGCCTCACCTGCCCGGCCAACGGCGACTGCGAGCTGCAGGACATGGCCGGTGTCGTCGGGCTGCGAGAGGTCCGCTACGGGTTCGACGGCGAGAACCACCTGTCGGCACCGAAGGACGAGAGCAACCCCTACTTCACGTTCGACGAGAGCAAGTGCATCTCCTGCAGCCGATGCGTGCGAGCCTGCGACGAGATCCAGGGGACGCTCGCGCTGACGATCTCCGGGCGAGGGTTTGGTTCCAAGGTGAGCGCGAGCGCCGGGGTCAGTTTCCTCGAGAGCGAGTGCGTCTCGTGCGGTGCCTGCGTGCAGGCCTGCCCGACGGCAACGCTGCAGGAGAAGACCGTCATCGAGCTCGGGATGCCCACCCGCAAGGTGAAGACAACTTGCGCGTACTGCGGTGTCGGCTGCTCGTTCACGGCGGAGCTTCGTGGCGACGAACTGGTCCGCATGGTCCCCGACAAGGAGGGTGGCGCCAACGCCGGGCACTCCTGCGTCAAGGGCCGCTTCGCCTGGGGCTACGCCAGCCACCCCGACCGCATCACGGCGCCGATGATCCGCGAGACCACGAGCGATCCGTGGCGCGAGGTCTCGTGGGACGAGGCCATCGGCTACGCCGCCGCCCGGCTGAAGGCAATCCAAACCGAGCATGGCATCGATGCCATCGGCGGCATCACCTCGTCGCGCTGCACCAACGAGGAGGTCTTCGTCGTCCAGAAGATGATCCGCGCGGCCTTCCAGAACAACAACGTCGACACGTGCGCGCGGGTCTGCCACTCCCCCACGGGCTATGGCCTCAAGCAGACCTTCGGTACATCCGCTGGCACGCAGGACTTCGCTTCCGTTGAGGACGCAGATCTCATCCTGCTCATCGGAGCCAACCCCACGGATGCCCATCCGGTATTCGCCTCCCGTATGAAGAGGCGCCTGCGCGAGGGTGCAGGGCTCATCGTCATCGATCCGCGACGCATCGCCCTGGCGCGCACGCCCCACGTGGCCGCCGCCCACCACCTGCAGCTGCTGCCCGGGACGAACGTCGCGATCATCAACGCCCTCGCCCATGTCATCGTGACGGAGGATCTGGTCGACCGGGAGTTCGTCGCCGAGCGCTGCGACCCGATCTCCTACGCCGCATGGGAGTCGTTCATTCGACTGCCGGAGAACAGCCCGGAGTCGCTGGCGGAGCACAGCGGCGTCCCGGCCGAGCAGGTGCGCCTCGCTGCCCGCGCCTACGCTGCCGCCCCCAACGCTGCCATCTACTACGGCCTCGGCGTCACGGAGCACAGCCAGGGATCGACGATGGTGATGGGCATCGCGAACCTCGCCATGGCCACCGGCAACATCGGCCGCCGCGGTGTGGGGGTCAACCCCCTCCGCGGACAGAACAACGTGCAGGGCTCCTGCGACATGGGCTCCTTCCCGCATGAGTTCTCCGGCTACCGCCATGTGTCGGACGACACCGTGCGGATCCAGTTCGAGAGCATCTGGGGCGCCTCCCTCAGCGGAACACCGGGCCTGCGCATCCCCAACATGCTCGATTCAGCAACGGTCGGCGAGTTCCGTGCCATCTACATCCAAGGTGAGGACATCGCCCAGTCCGACCCGAACACCCAGCATGTGCGTGCCGCGCTCGACGCGATGGACCTCGTCATCGTCCAGGACCTCTTCCTGAATGAGACCTCGCAACACGCACATGTATTCCTGCCCGGCACCTCCTTCCTCGAGAAGGACGGCACGTTCACCAACGCCGAGCGTCGCATCAACCGGGTGCGCCCGGTCATGGCCAGCCGCACGGGCATGTCCGAGTGGGAGGCCACCTGTGCACTGGCCACAGCCATGGGCTACCCCATGCACTACGACACGGCCTCGCAGATCATGGATGAGATTGCGGCCCTCACCCCCACGTTCGCCGGTGTGTCGTTCGACCTGCTCGATCGAGTCGGCTCCGTGCAGTGGCCGTGCAACGATGCCGCCCCACTGGGCACGCCGATCATGCACGAGCTCGGCTTCACCCGCGGCAAGGGCAACTTCGTCACGACACCGTATGTGCCCACCGATGAGCGCGCCACCCGCAAGTTCCCGCTGCTCCTCACCACGGGGCGGGTTCTCTCGCAGTACAACGTCGGTGCCCAGACCCGCAGGACCGCCAACGTCACCTGGCACGCCGAGGATGTGCTCGACATGCACGAGTCCGATGCCGAACTCCGCGGCATCGTCGAC
Source organism: Actinomycetota bacterium (assembly GCA_026392575.1). Taxonomy (GTDB): domain Bacteria; phylum Actinomycetota; class Actinomycetes; order S36-B12; family S36-B12; genus UBA10649. The sequence continues at coordinate 4,235 of JAPLBU010000260.1, forward strand.
GGGTCATGGGTCGAGGTCAGCAGCCGGATCGGGGCAACCTCGATGCGGGTCCGTGTCAGCGACGAGATCCCCGCGGGCGTGGTCTACACGACCTTCCACCACCCGATCAGCGGAGCCAACGTCATCACGACCCACAACTCCGACTGGGCCACCAACTGCCCGGAGTACAAGGTCACGGCCGTTGAGGTCCGACCCGATTCCGGCGCGGGACGCACAGCATGAGGGATGCCCGTCTCGTCCACATGGCCAACCAGATCGCGGCGAGCGTGCCGTCACGCGCAGATGTCCCTGGGCAGGTTGCGCTCCATCTGAAATCCTTCTGGGCACCCAGCATGATCGACACCCTCTCCCGGCATGCCCAGCAGCATCCTGCCGACCTGTCGGACGATGTGACGGCTGCACTGGCGATTCTGCGGCCCGTGGATGCGCACAGTGGCTGAGGTCCAGGTGACCCGGTGGCGCGACGTGCCGTCACTCGTCTCGACACGTGAGGGTGACGACGTCGTGAAGGTGTCCCTGCCCGCGCGCTTCCAGGAAGCGATCGACGAGGCCGCCATGCGTCTCGACGCCGCCGATGCGGATGCGTACATGGAGGGCTGGATTCGCGGTCCGTGGGAGATCGTGGAAGGGTCTGCCGCGCAGGCCGCAGAAGCGGTCACGGCAGAACTCGAGGCCACCTGGAGCCCAGAGGCGATCACCGCCTTCCTGGACTCCTGTGGCCCCGCGGTATCGGGAGATGACGAATGAGCACTGTGGTCGACGCCATCCGCGAAGGCAACGTCCGAGTCGGCGATGGCGCCATGGGCACGATGCTCCAGGAGGCCGGCCTCGACGACGCCGCCGGCTCCCGGCTGCTGACGACCAATACCTTCGGCGGCAGCCGTCCCCGCCTGGCGATGCACGGCCTCGAGGATCGGGTCGTGGAGCTCAACGAGGCGGCCGCGCGAGTCGCGCGAAGTGTCGCTGACGCCCACCCCGGCACTTTCGTCCTCGGCGACGTTGGCCCGTCGGGTGACCTGATGGAGCCGATGGGCACCCTCACTCCCGAGAGCGCCGTCGCCCTCTTCTCCGAGCAGATCGCGGCTCTCTCTGCTGGCGGGGCCGATGCCATCCTGATCGAGACGATGAGCGACCTCTCCGAGGTCGAGGCCGCGGTCACGGCAGCGCGCGCAGTTGCCCCCGAGCTTCCCGTCTTCGCGACCATGAGCTTCGACACCAACCTGCGCACGATGATGGGCGTCACCCCCGCAGCGGCCGTCGTCGCGATCGCGGGGATGGGTGCCGACGTCGTCGGGGCCAACTGCGGCCGCGGCGTCGACGAGATGCGTGTCATCGCTGGCCAGATGGCGGATGCGCGCCCCGACGGTGTCCTGCTGATCATGCAGTCGAATGCCGGCCTGCCCGTGTTGATCGACGGCGAGTTCCGCTATACCGGCTCCCCCGACGAGATGGCCGCCTTCGCGACCGAGATGCGCGGCATCGGCATCGACGTGGTGGGTGCCTGCTGTGGGTTCGGCATCGACGTGGTGGGTGCCTGCTGTGGGTCAGCCCCCGCGCATATCGCCGCGATCAGCGCAGCCATCGCCTGACACCCCCGTCGGTCTTGAGGTTGGTGGCGTTTCCGGTGCCCGGAAACGCCCCCAACCTCAAGACCGGGAGCGGTAGACCGGGAGCGGGAGCGGGAAAGTTAGCCGGGGAGCAGGATGGTGCCGCGGGCGACGAGGTCGGCCGGCCCGGTGAGCAGCATCGCGCCAGCAGCGGTCTCGGTGACGTGCACGGTGCCACCCGGGACATCAATCTGCCACGTTGACTCCCCCGGCGCCGGGTCGCCCTGCCGGCGACGGGCCGCCCACGCGACCGCGCAAGCCCCTGTTCCGCAGGACTGGGTCTCGCCGACGCCACGCTCGTGCAGATCATCGACGAAGACCACGGCATGGGGGTTGGGCACGAGGACACCCGTGGCGGGCCAGGTGCGATCTTCAACGGTGACGTGCGGCATCGCTCGCGCCCTCGGCGTCGTCGCCTGGCCCATATCGATGGTGATCGTGCGATCCGAGTTGATCGTCGTGCTGCGCAGTCCTCCGCGCGTCGCGATGACGACGTCATTGTCGGTGACCAGGCCGGTCGCATCGAGGTAGCGGACGAAGACGCGCGCACCGTTGCCGCACATCTCGGCCAGGGATCCGTCTGCGTTCCGGTAGTCCATGAAGAACTCAGCCACCGGGGCGAAGTCGACGAACTCCGGCACCCTGTCTGTGCGCACGACCCGAAGGACACCATCTGCCCCGATGCCGCGGTGCCGGTCACAGACCCATCGGACTTGCTCAGCGGTGAGGTCGAGCCGGCCTTCGATGTCGGGAATGACGACGAAGTCGTTGCCTGTCCCATGCCCCTTGACGAAAGGGACCTCGTTCAACCGCGCCATGCCGTCACACTAACGTCACGACGACTGAGCACCCGCACTCCCATACGCGGCGCGCACGATGTCGAGGACATGGGGCCACGAGTCCTGCGGCGGCGTGGTGCGATTGTGCTCGGTGATCGCGGCGAGCAGCGCGTGATCACTCGCGCACCGAAGGCTGCAGATAGACATCGCTCTCGGCAAATACCTCGAGGATTCCAGCGCGGTCGAGTCGGCCGGTGAAGCGGATCCGATCGCCCATGCCGCGATCACGCACATGCTTCTCTGCCCGCGCGCGCTCCGGGCCATCGCCCACCAGTACGGCACGGACGTCGACGCCGGGGGCGGAAGCCTCTGTGGCTGCCATGATGATCCGCACCAACGGCATCGTGCGCTTGCGAGGTGCCATCCGCATGACACTGGTCACCCGGAGCCGCGATGGGTCGTAGCCGCGTGGCTCCACCGCCCACTGCGTCGGGTCGATCCCGTTCGGCACGACCAGCACCTCGCCCAGCTTCGGAACGGCTGCGGAGATGCGGCGCGCAGCGACATCGCTCACCGCGCTCAACGTCACACCATCGGCCCCCACACGCTGTGCACGGTGACGAGGGTCGGGATGCCTCGCTTGGTTGCCGCTCGCACGGCGCCCCATGCGAAGGGCGACACCACGCCGGCGTGAACGTGGACCACATCAGGCGGGTGCGCATCGAGGATGCGGCCGACCTCGCGCGCTGTCCGGGGATGGATCGGCAGATCGAAGGGGAGATGGGCAGCGATGCGGTGCACCGGCAGTCCATCGACCACGTCATCACCGGCGAAGACGGCCTCGGCGCCCGGGGTGGCGGTGATGACGCGCACGTCGTCACCACCGGCCGCCTGCCGGCCGGCGAGGGCCCGCACCTGCGTCTCGATGCCGCCCGTGCGCGGGGCGTAGCAGTCGCTGACGTGGGCAATCCTCATGATCATGGACCGTACGCCACAATGCATCCCATGACCCGCACGCCCCGCACCCTCGTGTTCGTGCACGCGCATCCCGATGACGAGGCATTGCTCACGGCAGGCACGATGGCTCGGGCGGTGGCCGAGGGAAATCGGGTCGTGCTCATCGTTGCCACCGACGGAGCCGCCGGCCTGACATCCGTGGCCTTCCGCGACGGGCTGGGGTCAACCCGGCTGGCTGAGCTCGAGGAGTCGGCGCGCGCCCTCGGCGTAACCCGCACCGTGTCCCTCGGCTACCCCGACTCCGGACTGCACGGGGAGGTGATCGGCGGGTTCGCCCACGCGGGCCGGTTCGCCATCGCGAAGCAGATCGCCGCCGTGTGCGACGAGGAGCAGGCCGATGTCCTCATCGGATACGACCCGTCCGGCGGCTACGGGCACCCCGATCACCTGCAGGTACATCGCTCAGTCCGCGCCGCCAGTGTCCTGTGCGCTCGAGCCCCGCGGCTGTTCGAGGCAACCCTGCCGCGCGAGCCGATCGCCCGAGCAGCACGCGTCGCCGCGCGACTTCACCTGACCCCGGACGAGTTCTCCCCCAGCGAATTCGAATCCGCGTGGACACCACGTGCCCAGATCACCCACCGTGTCGATGTCCGCCCCTACCTGCGGGAGAAGGACGCGGCCCTGCGGGCACATGCCTCCCAGTCAGCAGCAGACGGCACGACCCGCACCCTCGGCGTGCTCACGCGTCTACCCCGCCCGATGCAGGCCCTCCTGCTCGGAACCGAGTACTATGTCTCCGTGTCGGACCCCCAGGCAGCCAGCACGTCATCGACCGCCGACGCACTGTCATAGCGGATCCAGGTGATCCGCTTGTCGCGCCGAAACCACCGCTGCTGGCGACGGGCGAACTTCCGCGTCGCATCGATCGTGTCCTGACGGGCCTGAGCCTCGCTGCACTCCCCCGTCAAGGCTGCGAGGACCTGCTGATAGCCCAGGGCCCGCGCGGCCGTGGGCGTATCGGCAAGGCCCGCCTCGCCGAGTGCACGCACCTCATCGACGAATCCCGCCGCCCACATCTGGTCGACCCGCTGCTCAATACGCGCGTCGAGCTCGTCGCGCGGCACCTCTAGCCCGACGCGAACGGAGGGGAAGACCTCCACCGGATCCGGCAGCGTGGCGACGAACGGCTCACCCGTGAGCTCGATGACCTCGAGAGCGCGCACGATGCGGCGGCCATTGGTGGCCAGGATCGCGTCCGCCGCGACGGGATCCACCTCTGCCAGACGGGTATGCATGGCGTCGACACCGACCACGGCGAGCTCAGCCTCGAGTCGGGCTCGCACCACCGGGTCGGTCCCCGGGAAACGAAGGTCGTCGAGCACGGCCGATACGTACAGCCCACTGCCACCAACAACGATCGGCACTGCCCCGCGGCCGCGAATCGCGACGATGGCCGCTCGGGCGGTCTCCTGGAACTCAGCCACCGACATCAGGTGTGCCGGCTCCCATGCATCCAGCAGGTGGTGCGGGATGCCGTCCTGCTCCTCAACGGTCGGTGTGGCCGTCCCGATGTCCATTCCTCGGTAGACCTGCATGGAATCAGTGCTGACGATCTCCGCAGGCTGGTCGATCCGCTGAGCCACTGCCACCGCGAGCACCGACTTGCCGGACGCCGTCGGCCCCAGGATGGCGAGCAGCCGAGAGCCGATCACGGTCTTGGCGAGGCCGGCACGGTGGGGAGCCCGAGCATCACGCCCGCCAGCTTCGGGGCTCGGACGGCCGCACCCACATCGCCAGCACGAGTACGACGAATAGCCAGCACCCGATCAGCGACGAGATGGTGCGGAGCTGCATGCGTCACCTCGGCCGTGACGATGTCGCCGGGTCGCGGCACACCGACGGCCGGATCGACCGCCACGTGCACGAGGCGGTAGTCGGGGGCTCGGCCGGACATGCGCTCGGTCTGATCGTCCTTGCGTCCCTCACCCTCCGCGATCAGGACATCGAGGACCCGGCCCGCCTGTGTCAGGTTCTCGGCCCAGGAGATCTCATTGACGAGGCCCAGCAGTCGCACATAGCGCTCCTGCACGACCTCGTGCGGCACCTGATCGTCCATGGTCGCGGCTGGTGTCCCGGGCCGCTTCGAGTACTGGAAGGTGTAGGCACCAGCGAACCGGGCCTCGCGCACGACGTGCATCGTCTGCAGGAAGTCCTCTTCCGTCTCACCCGGAAAGCCGACGATGATGTCTGTCGTGATTGCCGCATGCGGCATGGCGGCACGCACGCGATCGATGATGCCCAGGTAGCGCTCCTGCCGGTATGACCGGCGCATCCGCTGCAGC
>JAPLBU010000093.1:0-648 GCA_026392575.1 Actinomycetota bacterium
CGATGAATGTCGGCAGACGGCGCTTCTGGCCGATGGGGGAGATGCCGCCGATCACGTAGCCGGTCAGGCGCTGGGCCGTCGCAAGATCAGCCATCTCGGCCCGTCGACCCTCGGCCGCCGCGGCCAGCGCCTTGAGATCCAGGCTTCCCGCCACGGGCACGAGCCCGACCACCGGACGACCGTCGACCATCACGAGCAGGGTCTTGAACACCTCGGCAGTCGACAGCCCCAGCGCGGCAGCCGCCTCCTCGCCGTACGACGAACTGCGCGGATCGTGCTCGTAGGCATGTGCGGTGAACGCGATCCCCGACGCGTGCAGGTCCACTGTGGCCGGCGTTCCCGGCTCCTTGCGCGCCACGGCTCAGTTCACCGACGGCGGCAGGCCGGGCATGTCGAGCGCCGGGAGCGCGGACAGCGCTGCGATGAGGGCGGTCTCCCGGGAGAGCAGGCCGCGGGCACGAAGCAATCTCTCACCGGTTGAGGCGGCAGCCAGCAGCCCCTGCCGCTCGTCGGTGGGCAGCACCATGGCCGCCGTCACCAGGTAGGAGAGCACCGTGGGGTCATCGGGCAGCTCGTCCGGCTCGTCGTCCTCGTCCTCGACACTGTCCGGCACCTGTCCACCCAAGGCAGTGCGGTACTGCAGGAAGC
>JAPLBU010000093.1:672-10213 GCA_026392575.1 Actinomycetota bacterium
CGTCATCGAGGAACTCCACCTGTGCGCGCAGCAGTGGTTCGCTGTCGTCCACGCCCAGGAGGCGGAAACGCCGGCTGCCCGTGGTGACGATGTCGTATCGCCCGTCGTCGAACAGTTCGGCCTGCCGAAGGACGGTCGCGGTGCCGATCGGGTAGAGGGCGTCGATTCCGTCGCGCTCGACGATGCGCCCGTCGCGGATGGCGACGACGCCGAACTCCCGCGCGTCCTCGTCCTCGATAGCGAGCAGCTCCGCGACGAGGTCGCGATAGCGGTGCTCGAAGATGTGCAGCGGCAGTACGAGACCCGGGACGAGAGGGGTGTTCAGCGGGAACAGCGGAAGGGGTGCGGCCACCATGGCAGCGTAAGGTAGGCCCGTGATCCGTCGCATCGACCTCCGTGGTTCGCAGGCCGACCCGCGCAGCCTGCTGCCCCGTGCCGCCATGGATGTGGCGGACGCAGGCGACCGAAGCCGTCCGATCATCGAGGATGTCCGCACCGGTGGGGCCGAGGCCGTCCTTCGCTGGACCGAGCAGCTCGACGGTGTGCGTCCGCCCTCGCTGCGAGTTCCGCCCGAAGTCATGCAGCAGGCCACCGACGCCCTCGACCCGGCCGTGCGCGAGGCGCTGCTGGAGTCGATCGCCCGCGCCCGCCACGTGCATATGGACCAGCGGCGCACCGACACCTCGACCGTGGTCGTCCCGGGCGGCATGGTCACCGAGCGCTGGCTTCCGGTCGACCGGGTCGGGCTCTACGTCCCCGGTGGTCGCGCGGTGTACCCCAGCAGCGTGATCATGAACGTCGTGCCCGCTCAGGTGGCCGGCGTTGCGTCTCTCGCGGTGGTGTCGCCGGCGCAGCGCGACTTCGGCGGCTGGCCGCACCCCACGATCCTGGCGGCCTGTGCCCTGCTCGGCGTCGACGAGGTGTACTCCGTCGGTGGCGCGCAGGCGGTGGCCATGCTCGCCTTCGGAGTCGACCTGCCGGAGGGCGGTCGCTGCGAGCCGGTCGACCTCGTCACGGGGCCGGGCAACATCTACGTCACGGCAGCCAAGCGCGCACTGCAGGGGGTTATCGGCATCGACTCGGAGGCCGGGCCCACCGAGGTTCTCGTCCTTGCCGACGACACTGCCGATGCGGCCCATGTCGCGGCCGATCTCATCAGCCAAGCCGAACACGATGTCCTGGCGGCTGCTGTCCTGGTCACTCCCTCCGAGGAGCTCGCCCGAGCCGTCGAAATGGAGGTTGCACGGCAGGTCGCGCAGACCAAGCACGTCGAGCGCGTCACCGAGGCCCTGTCCGGCACGCAGAGCGCCATCGTCATCGTCGATGATCTCGAGGCCGGACTCCGAGTCGTGGACGCCTACGCGGCCGAGCACCTCGAGATCCACACCCGCGATGCCCGCGAATGGGCGATGCGTGTGCGCAACGCCGGAGCCATCTTCGTCGGCACGTATTCGCCCGTATCGCTCGGCGACTATGCAGCAGGATCGAATCACGTGCTGCCGACCGCCGGATCCGCGCGGCACTCGTCCGGTCTGTCCGTCCAGTCGTTCCTGCGCGGGATCCATGTCGTGGAGTACGACGCCAATGCCCTGCGCGACGTGGCGCCGCACGTGCTGGCGCTGTCTGCCGCTGAGGACCTGCCCGGCCACGGCGACGCGATCCGCGTGCGCCTGTCGTCCGGCGACGTGCGGTGAGCGGCCCCTTCGTCCTGCCGATCCGTGCGGATCTGGTTGGCATCGCCTCGTACGGGGCACCGCAGCTCGATGTCGCAGCGCGCCTAAACGTCAACGAGAACCCGTTCCCACTGCCAGACGACCTCGCAGCGGCAATGGGGGTTGCGGTGGCTGCTGCCGCCGTCGATCTCAACCGCTACCCCGATCGCGATGCCACCCGCCTGCGGCAGGCGCTCGCCGACTACATCGCCGACGAGTCCGGCGTGCGCGTTCCCGTCGAGCGGGTGTGGGCGGCCAACGGCTCCAATGAGGTCATGCACCATGTCTTCCTGGCCTTCGGCGGGCCCGGGCGGCTGGCGATCACCTTTGATCCGACCTACTCGATGTATCCGGAGTACGCGCGCGACACGTTCACCGAGTACGAGGCCTATCCCCGCACCGCCGAATTCGCCATCGATGTCGCGGCTGCCGTCGACCTGATCCTCCGGCGCCGCCCCACCCTGATTCTGCTGACCTCGCCGAACAACCCCACCGGGACAGCCCTGCCGCAGGCTGATATCCGCGCGCTGGCGCAGGCGGCGCTCGAAGTCGGGGCCATGGTCGTGGTGGACGAGGCGTATGCCGAGTTTCGGCATCACGGCGTGCCGAGTGCGTGCGCGCTGCTCGATGAGTTCCCGAACCTGATCGTCACCCGCACAATGAGCAAGGCGTTCGCCCTGGCGGGCGCGCGACTGGGCTACGCCGTCGTGGCAGACCCTCGTGTCGTGGACACGTTCATGGTGGTCCGACTGCCGTACCACCTGTCCGCCGTCACTCAGGCGGTTGCACTCACGGCCCTCCGGCACTCCGACGTCCTGCAGGCGCAGGTTGCCCTGCTGCGAGACGAACGCGACTCGCTTTCTTCGTGGCTCGTCGACGCCGGGTTCACGGTGGTGCCGAGCGATGCGAACTTCATCCTTTTCGGAAGGTTCGACGACCGAGACGCGGTCTGGCGTGCGCTGCTCGAGCAGGGCGTCCTGATCCGACAGGCCGGGCCGGCCGGCTGGCTGCGCGTGACGGTCGGGACCCCGGCCGAGAACGATATGTTCAGACAGGCGCTGGTCGTTGCGACGAGCTCCCGAGACGAGGAAGGCCGCCCATGAGTCGCACCGCGCGTGTCGAGCGCAGCACGAAGGAGAGCAGCGTCCTGGTCGAGGTCGACCTCGACGGCACCGGCTCGAGCAGCATTGAGACGGGCGTGCCGTTCTTCGATCACATGCTGGCCCAGCTCGCCAAGCACGGTGGCCTTGATCTTGTCGTCCGCACGAGTGGCGATCTCGAGGTCGACGCTCATCACACTGTCGAGGACACGTCACTCGCCCTGGGGCAGGCAATCAATGATGCCCTCGGCGATCGGGCGGGGCTGCGTCGCTACGGCGACGCCCTCGTGCCACTCGACGAGGCGCTTGTGCAGACAGCAGTCGACCTGTCCGGTCGGCCGTACCTGGTCCACGAGGAGCCCGAGATCGTCGAGCTCATCGGGTCGTACGACACCTCGCTCACGCGGCATATCTGGGAGTCGCTCGTGGCGACCGCGCAGATCACCCTGCACGTGCGAGTCATCTCCGGACGCAATGCCCATCACATCGTCGAGGCGCAGTTCAAGTCGGTCGCCCGGTCATTGCGCGATGCGGTGGCCCTGGATCCGCGCGTCGTCGGTGTCCCGTCGACCAAGGGCACGCTGACTCCGCCGGTGTCGTGATCGCGTCATGACCACTCGTTCCGTCGTTGTGCTGGACTACGGGTCCGGAAACCTGCGCTCAGCGCAACGTGCGCTCGAGCGCGTTGGAGCTACCGTCGCTGTGACGGACGACATCGATATCGCGTTGGCCGCTGACGGACTCGTCGTCCCCGGAGTCGGGGCGTATGCGGCGTGCATGGCCGGGATCCGCGCGGTGCGTGGCGATGTCATCATCGATCGAAGGCTGGCGGGTGGCCGCCCGGTGCTCGGGATCTGCGTAGGAATGCAGGTGCTGTTCGGTCGCGGGGTTGAGCACGGGCTGGAGACCGAGGGGCTGGGTGAGTGGCCGGGTGTGGTCGAGCAGTTGCAGGCCGAGGTCCTTCCGCACATGGGCTGGAACACTGTCCGTCCACCAGCTGGGTCAACACTGTTTGCCGACGTGCGCGACGAGCGCTTCTACTTCGTCCACTCGTACGCAGTGACGTCGTGGGCGCTCACGGCCACCGACCGAAACCGCATCACGCCGCATGTGACCTGGACGAGGCATGGACAGGACTTCGTCTCTGCGGTCGAGAACGGCCCGTTGTGTGCGACGCAGTTCCATCCGGAGAAGTCCGGTGATGCGGGAGCCACACTGCTGGAGGCGTGGGTCCGCTCCCTCCGGTAGGGGCACATGCGTTGGGTACAGTGACCGCGTGATGACTCCCCGACCGAAGTCCCTCGTCCTGCTGCCCGCCGTCGATATCGCGGACGGTCAGGCCGTTCGTCTCGTGCAGGGCAAGGCCGGTAGCGAGACGCACTACGGGTCACCGGTCGACGCCGCGCGCAGTTGGGTGGCACAGGGCGCCGAGTGGATCCACCTCGTCGATCTTGATGCGGCCTTCGGACGTGGCAGCAACGCTGCGCTGATCGCCCAGGTCGTTCGCGATGTCCGGTCCTCCGTCAAGGTCGAGCTCTCCGGTGGCATCCGCGACGACGAATCGCTGAAGCACGCGCTCGCCACCGGGTGCGAGCGCGTCAACCTCGGCACAGCGGCACTCGAGGACCCGGACTGGACCGAGAAGGTCATCGGGGAGCATGGCGATCGGATCGCGGTCGGGCTCGATGTGCGCGGCACCACGCTGTCGGCGCGCGGGTGGACCCAGGATGGCGGCGACCTGTGGGAGACCCTCGGCCGGCTGGATGCCGCCGGCTGTGCGCGCTACGTCGTCACCGACGTCGCCAAGGACGGCACGAGGCACGGCCCGAACTTCCACCTGCTCAAGCAGGGGTGCGAGTCGACGACCCGTCCGGTGCTCGCATCCGGGGGAATCGCGAAGCTCGAGGACCTGCACAAGCTCGCCGACATGGTGCCGCACGGCATCGAGGGAGCGATCGTGGGTCGGGCCCTGTACGACGGCGCCTTCACACTGGCCGAGGCCATCGCAGCCATCGAACCGCGCTACGACCCCTACGAGTGGGGACCTGCGCGCCCGTGAGCGTTGCGATCCGCGTCATCCCCTGCCTCGACGTCGATGCAGGCCGCGTCGTCAAGGGGGTCAACTTCGTCGAACTCCGAGATGCGGGCGACCCGGTCGAACTGGCGACGGCATACGGCCTTGCCGGGGCCGATGAGCTGGTGTTCCTCGACATCACGGCATCGAGTGGCGCGCGAGAGACGACCTACGACGTGGTTCGTCGCACAGCAGAGACCGTCTTCATCCCGCTCACGGTGGGCGGGGGCGTGCGTGAGCCGGAGGACTTCAACCGACTGCTGCGGGCCGGCGCCGACAAGGTGAGCGTGAACACGGCTGCCATCCGCAACCCGCAGTTGCTGAGTGAGGCAGCCGAGCGGTTCGGTGCGCAGTGCGTTGTTCTCAGCGTCGACGCCCGGCGGTGTCGCGACGGCGTCACGACGGACAGCGGGTTCGAGGTCACGACGCATGGTGGTCGTCAGAGCACGGGGATCGATGCCGTCGCGTGGGCGATCGAGGGCGCGCGCCTTGGTGCCGGGGAGATCCTGCTCAACTCGATGGACGCTGATGGCACCGAGGCGGGTTACGACATCCCGCTGATCGAGCTTGTGCGCCGTGAGGTGTCCGTTCCGCTGATCGCGAGTGGTGGCGCAGGTCGGCTGAGCGACTTCGTGCCCGCCGTGCAGGCTGGTGCGGATGCCGTGCTCGCTGCCAGCGTCTTCCACTTCGGGACGCTGTCGATCGCTGAGGTCAAGACCGCGATCGCGGAGGCCGGCTACCCCGTCCGCTGACGCACTCGACCGAGGTCGGTCTTGAGGTTGGTGGCGTTTTCCGGCCCGGAAAACGCCACCAACCTCAAGATCGACGGGTTCTTCGCGCCCCAGATGGAGATGGTCGCCAACTCGAACGCAGCAACGGCCGCGGGGTCGCCCGTGACCTCGAGGTGTACGGCACGCCGGCCGTAGGAGCGCAGCAGCAGCTCCTGCGCCGTGCCGCGGAGGGTGACCATCGGATCACCCTTGTGGGCCACGATCTCGCCACCCACCCCGTCCGTGCGCACGAGCGTCACGCCGACCGGCACCCGGCGGTACATCAGCCGGGCCAGCTGGCGTAGGCGACCCCAGAGCTCGTCGGCAAGGTCGGCCGGGAGGTCGCGCGGCTGCCAGTCGGCCTGCGCGCGACGGACATCCTCGTGATGCACGACGTACTCGACGAGGTTGCCGAGCCCGTCCATTCCGGGAACGGAGAAGACGGACAGCGTGGGCGGGCCGGTGCGGACCTTGCGCACGAGCTCGGGGTAGGACTGCGCTGCCGTCGCGCGGGTCACGCGGTCGGTCCAGCCGGCCAGCGGGGAGACGATGATGCCCACGGCGGCGTCGGGGCGGGATTCGCGCACGACGAGGTGCGCTGCCAGGTCCTTGGTCGTCCAGCCCTCGCACAGGGTCGGGGCATTGGGGCCGGTGGCGAGCATCAGTTCGGCAAGTTCGCGGCGTTCCCGTCGGGCGTGCTCAGAGGCGCTCATGGGTCGATCCTCTCGCACCGGCAGAATGGGGCCATGTCGCCCGACGAGATCGACGCCTTCGTGGCGCGGACGCGCTTCACTGCCGATGGGCTGGTGCCCGCGATCGCCCAGCAGTGGGACGGACGCGAGGTGCTCATGATGGCTTGGATGGACGAGGCCGCGCTGCGCGAGACCCTCGAGACCGGGCGCGGCGTGTACTTCAGCCGCAGCCGCGGTGGACGTTGGCTGAAGGGCGAGACATCGGGTCATGTCCAGACGGTTCGCGAGGTGCGGCTGGACTGCGACGGCGACACCGTTCTGCTGATCGTCGACCAGTCCGGCGGGGCCTGCCACACCGGCGATCGCACCTGCTTCGACGCCGACGGTGTCGTGCTCGCGATCGAGGGCTCCCCATGACGGACTTCACGGGCGCTGTCGCACCGGACCTCGGGACCTTCCGCACTCTGGCGCAGGAGCGGCGGGTCATCCCCGTCGTCCGACGCCTGCTCGCCGACGGCATCACTGCTGTCGGCCTGTTCGAGGCGCTGTGCGGTGACCGCGCGGGGACATTCCTGCTCGAGTCCGCCGAGCAGGGCCGGGCCTGGTCGCGATACTCCTTCATCGGCGTGCACTGCGCGGCGATGCTGACCCAGCGTGCGGGCGATGCCGTCTGGCTGGGCCGGGCGCCGCGCGGGGTGCCCACCGGGGGCAGTCCCGTGGAGGCCCTGCGTGACACCGTCGACCTGCTGCGCACGACACCCCTGCCGGGCCTCCCTCCGCTCACCGGTGGGCTCGTGGGCTACCTCACGTACGACGCCGTCCGCTCCTGGGAGCGTGTGCCCGACGACAACCCTGACGAGATCGGCATCCCCGACCTCGGGTTCCTGCTGGCCACGGATCTCGCGGTCGTCGATCACGCGGACGGTTCGGTCCTGCTGATCGCCAATGCCATCAACTACGACGCGTCCGACGAGCGGGTCGATGAGGCGTGGCACGACGCCGTCGCGCGCCTCGACACCATGCAGGACCGGCTGGCCCGTCCGCATATCGTGGCCATCTCGACGTACGACGATGCTGCGCCGCTGACCGTGAGCTCGCCCACCTCAGCGGACGAGTACCTCGAGCAGGTAGAGGTTGCCAAGGAGTACATCCGGGCCGGCGACGCCTTCCAGATCGTGCTGTCGCAGCGGTACACGGCTCCCTGCGTCGCATCGTCGCTCGACGTCTACCGCATCCTGCGGGCGACGAACCCGAGCCCCTACATGTATCTCATTCGCGTGCCCGTCGACGATCACGGCACTGCTGACGAGATCGCCGGCATGCTGTCGACGGACGTCGCGTTCGACATCGTGGGGTCGTCGCCGGAGGCCCTCGTCACGGTCACGGGTGACCACTGCGTCCTGCATCCGATCGCCGGGACGCGTCGCCGCGGTGTGTCGGTCGAGGAGGACGTCGCCCTCGCGGAGGAACTGAGCAAGGACATCAAGGAGCGAGCTGAGCATGTGATGCTGGTCGACCTGGCACGCAACGATCTCGGCCGCGTCTGTGCCCCGGGGTCCGTCAGCGTGGTCGACTTCATGAGCGTTGAGCGCTACTCCCACGTCATGCACCTGGTGTCGACCGTCACAGGCACCATCGGGGATGGCCGCACGGCGTACGACGTGCTGGCTGCAACGTTTCCGGCAGGCACCCTGTCGGGTGCGCCGAAGCCCCGGGCGATGGCCATCATCGATGAGCTGGAACCCGTTCGACGTGGCCTGTACGGCGGATGCGTCGGCTACTTCGACTTCGCCGGCAACCTCGATGCGGCGATCGCCATCCGCACGGCACTGATCAAGGACGGCACCGCCTACGTCCAGGCGGGTGCCGGGGTCGTGGCCGACTCCGTCCCGGCGACCGAGGCGGATGAGTGCGCCAACAAGGCGGCCGCCGTGCTTCGCGCCGTCGCGGCCGCTCAGACCCTGCGCACGCGCGACTGATCCGGCTGATGCCCGTCGATCCAGCAGCGGCCAGCTCCGCCCGCCGCGCCTACGCCGCGTCGCTGGTGCTGCTCGCCGGTGGCGGTGCACTGCTGCTGGTGGCGTACGGACTCACGTGGGCGACCGCGGATGTGCCGCTGATCGACGGTGCGGCCGACACCATGCGCACCCAGCAGTTCACCGGGCGCGACCTCGTGCCGGCCGCTGCGATGTCCGGCTGGATCGCGCTCGCAGCCGTCGCGGGCATCGTTGCAACCCGGTCCTGGGGTCGTCGGATCGTCGGGCTGCTGGCGCTCGCGGCCGGCCTCGTTGGTGCCATCGCGGGCATGGCCTTCGCCGTCGCTCCGGGCCGGTTCCTCGACGGCGTGGGGGTGTCCGAGCAGGCGACGGTGCAGGCGGGGCTCGGCTGGCTGCTGGCCGTGATCGCGGGGCTGGTTGTCGCCGGAGCAGCCGCCCTGACCGTGGCCCGGGGGCGGCAGTGGCCGACCATGGGGGTCCGCTACGAGCGCCGGCCCGCCACGGCTCGGGTGACGAGTGACTGGGATGCCCTGGACTTGGGGCAGGATCCGACCGACGATCTGGTTGAATGACGCCATGTCGCAGCCGCAGACCGTAACCGTCCACCACGAGGACCACGAGGATCACGGCTCCACGCCGGCCGCGTGGACCGCCGTCGCCCTCATCTCGCTTGCCTTCGTGATCGGGACGCTCGCGATCATCCTCGGCAACTGGCCGCTGTTCTGGGGTGCTGTGGCGCTTGTCATCGTCGGCGCCATCACGGGCAAGGTCCTCGCGATGATGGGCTACGGCAAGAAGCGAGCCTGACCGCTGCTTGGTGGCTTGCCGAGGAATTGACCTAACCCTGACATGCCTCGCACCGCACGGGCACGCACGCGCCACGGACTCTGACAGGCTGGTCCCGTGACCGACGTGACCCGTGGCATCGTCCTCGTTGTCGAGGACGAGCGAGCCATCTCCGACCTGCTGCGCCTGTATATCTCGCGTGAGGGCTTCGGCGTGCATGTGGCATCCGATGGCCGATCGGCACTCACGGCCGCTCGGACGCTGCATCCGGTCGCAATCGTCCTCGACGTGGGTCTGCCCGAGATCGACGGCACCGAGGTGTGTCGTCAGCTGCGGGCGGAGGGCAACTGGGTTCCGATCCTGTTCTGCACGGCTCGCGACGACGAAGTCGACCGGGTCCTGGGCCTCGA
>JAPLBU010000274.1 GCA_026392575.1 Actinomycetota bacterium
CGCCGTTGTAATGCAGCGCCATCGCCGCGTTCAGCGCCGTCTGTCCACCGAGGGTCGGCAGCAGGGCATCGGGCCGCTCCTTGGCGATGATGCGCTCGACGAACTCGGGAGTGATGGGCTCCACGTAGGTGGCGTCGGAGAACTCCGGATCCGTCATGATCGTCGCCGGGTTGGAGTTGACGAGGACGACGCGTATCCCCTCATCGCGGAGCACCCTGCAGGCCTGGGTACCCGAGTAGTCGAACTCACAGGCCTGGCCGATGACGATCGGGCCGGACCCGATCACCATGACCGACCTAATGTCCTCGCGGCGTGGCATCAGGCGTTCCGTCCTGCTCGTGCGGTGTCCATCAGGGTGGCGAACTCGTCGAAAAGGTAGTCGGCATCGTGCGGGCCGGCCGCCGCCTCAGGGTGGTACTGGACGCTGAAGGCCGGACGATCGAGGCAGCGGAGCCCCTCGACGACGTCGTCGTTCAGGCAGACGTGACTGACCGTGGCGCGCCCGAACGGCGTGTCGAAGTCACCATCGCGTGGCGCATCCACGGCGAAGCCGTGGTTGTGCGCGGTGACGGCCACGCGGCCGGACGCTAGGTCCTTCACTGGCTGGTTGATGCCACGGTGCCCGTAACGGAGCTTGTAGGTGCCGAGGCCGAGCGCGCGTCCGAGCACCTGATTCCCGAAGCAGATCCCGAACACCGGGGTCCTGTCGGCGAGGAAGGCGGACATGAGCTCCACGGCCGCATCGGCCGTTGCCGGGTCGCCGGGACCGTTGGAGAAGAACACCCCGTCGGGACCAAGGGCCCGGATCTCGTCCGCGGTGGATGTGGCCGGAACGACGTGGACCTCCATTCCGCGACGGGCCATCTGGTCGGGCGTCATCGACTTGATGCCAAGGTCGACTGCGGCCACGACGAATCTGCGCTCGCCCACCGCGGGGACCACGTAGGTCTGGGATGTGGTGACATCGGCCGTGAGGTCTGCGCCGGCCATCTGCGGGCTGGCCTGGACGAGGGCGAGCAGGTCGGCCGGCGTGCGCTGGGCATCGGGACCACTGAAGATGCCCACTCGCATGGCACCCCGCTCTCGCAGGTGCCGGGTCAGTGCGCGCGTGTCGATGCCGCTGATGCCGACGATGCCCTGCTCGACCAGTTGCTCCTCGAGGCCGCGGGTGGCCCGCCAGTTCGAGGCGATGCGCGATGGGTCACGCACGACGTATCCGGCCACCCAGATCCGCTCCGACTCCTGGTCCTCGTCGTTGACTCCTGTGTTGCCGATGTGTGGCGCCGTCATCACGACCACTTGCCGGTGGTAGGACGGATCGGTGAGGGTCTCCTGGTAGCCGCTCATGCCGGTCGAGAACACCGCCTCGCCGAACGTCGTACCGATGGCCCCGTATGCGTCACCGTGCATCGTGCGCCCGTCCTCGAGGACGAGGACGCCGGCCTCTGGCGATGTCATTGCTGCACCCCTGTCGCGAACGTTGCCACGAACCCATCCAACACAGTGTCGTGATCGGCGGACACATCCGCCCGGAAGCCGGTGTCGACGACGCGGTCCCCGAGGCGCCAGGTGACAACCACCATGCCGTCCTTCGACCGAACCGTGCCGGCCACACCGCGGTCGGTCCGGACGGCGACCACATCGTCAGCCGGCACGAACAGGCAGCGCGCCCCAGCGCGGTCGAACCAGATGCCATCGGGCCCCCACGACACAGCGGCTCGACGGCGGACACCGAGATCGAAGACGACGATCCGGTCCATCCAGTCGCCGTGGGTGCCGGTCCCGGCGAAGAGCCCGTCGACCGGATCGCTCAGCGCTGCCGAGTCCGGCGGCGACTCCAGCGGCGCCGGCAGGTCAGCCTGCCGTGCCGCTCGATTCCGCCAACCCCTGCGCATCCCCCACAGGGCCAGCACGATCAGGGCGAGGACGACCAGCACGAGCACGACCCGAGCCGGCCAGTCGGTCACCTGCGCCTGCTCGACGTAGTCGGCTGCCAAGACGTTCATGCGAGGGCGCCGTCGAGGACGGTGGGCGTCCCAGCGAAGAACGTGTGCACGACACGGCCGGGCAGCTCCATGCCCGCATACGGAGTGTTCCGGCTGCTCGAAGCAAGGTCGGTCGCGCTGATCACCCGCACGGCAGTCGGATCGACCACCGCGATGTTGGCGACCGCCCCGACGACCAGATCGTGGCCCTGAGTGCGTACGCGGCCGATCTCGGCAGGGCGCACCGACATCCGCTGCGCCAGATCACGCCACGACAGAAGGCCCGGCTGGATCATTGTGGCCATGGCGATGCTGAAGGCGGTCTCGAGACCGAGCATGCCCATGGCGGCCGCCGCCCATTCGCAGTCCTTGTCCTCATGCGGATGCGGCGCGTGGTCGGTTGCGATCGCATCAATCGTGCCGTCAGCAAGTGCGGCCCGCAGGGCGTGCACATCGGCGGCCGTGCGAAGGGGCGGATTGACCTTGTAGATGGGGTCATACGACGAGACAAGGTCCTCTGTGAGGATGAGGTGGTGGGGAGTCACCTCGGCCGTGACCTGCACCCCGCGGGCCTTCGCCCACCGGATGACTTCGACGGAACCCGCCGTGGACACATGGCACACATGCAGCCACGAGCCGACGTGCTCGGCCAGCAGCACGTCGCGCGCGATGATCGCCTCCTCGGCGACGGACGGCCAGCCGACGAGTCCTAGGCGGCCGGACAGCTCGCCCTCATTCATCTGCGCGTCCTCGGTTAGCCGAGGCTCCTGCGCGTGCTGCGCGACGACACCGTCGAACGCCTTGACGTACTCAAGGGCCCGGCGCATGAGCACTGCATCGTGAACGCATTTGCCGTCGTCACTGAAGACCCGGACCTCCGCCGCGGAGTGCGCCATTGCGCCGATCTCCGCCATCCGGTCACCACCGAGGCCGACCGTGACGGCTCCGACCGGGCGGACATCGACCAGACCCGCCACCTGACCCAAGCGCCACACCTGCTCGACGACACCCGCGGTGTCGGCTACCGGATTGGTGTTGGCCATCGCATGCACGCAGGTGAAACCACCCAGGGCGGCTGCGCGCGACCCGGTCAGCACGGTCTCGGCATCCTCGCGCCCCGGTTCGCGCAGGTGTGTGTGCAGGTCGACGAATCCCGGCAATGCCACGAGCCCGTCGGAATCGATCACTTCGCCAGCACCCGTGCCAGCCGGTGCCAGCTCGACGATCACTCCGTCGGCAATGACGATGTCGACCGGATTCTCGCCATAGGGACGGACCCCGCGCAGCACCCGTGACATCAGATCTCCTCCTTCATTCCGCCGAGCAGCAGGTACAGCACGGCCATGCGAACACTCACGCCGTTGGCGACCTGCTCGACCATGACCGCGCGCGAGGAATCAGCGACATCGGCGGAGATCTCCATGCCGCGGTTCATCGGGCCGGGATGCATGACGATCGCATGAGGCGGCAGCAGGCCCATGCGTCGGGCGTCGAGTCCATAGAGCCGCGAGTACTCCAGCGTCGACGGGAAGTAGGCCGCGTGCATGCGCTCGGCCTGCACCCGCAGCATCATCACGGCATCGACGCCGGGCAGCACCCGATCGATGTCGTAGCTGACATCGCACGGCCACGACTCAACGCCGTACGGCATGAGAGTAGGCGGCGCCACCAGCGTGACGTGTGCTCCGAGTGTCCGGAGCAGCAGGACATTGGACCGCGCCACGCGACTGTGCAGGATGTCGCCGACGATGGCGACGCGCAGGCCGTCGAGATCGCCCGCGCCGTCGCGCAGGTGGCGGCGCATCGTGAAGGCGTCGAGCAGGGCCTGTGTCGGATGCTCGTGGGTGCCATCTCCGGCATTGACCACAGACCCCCCGATCCAGCCTGCCGTTGCCAGCCGATGCGGGGCGCCCGACGATCCGTGCCGGATCACGACAGCATCGGCACCCATGGCCTCGAGCGTGAGCGCCGTGTCCTTCAGGCTCTCGCCCTTGGACACCGATGACCCCTTCGCCGCGAAGTTGATGACGTCGGCCGAGAGACGCTTGGCGGCCACCTCGAAGGAGATGCGGGTGCGGGTGGAGTCCTCGAAGAACAGATTGACGACGGTGCGGCCGCGCAGTGTGGGCAGCTTCTTCACCGACCGGTCGGTGACGGCGGCAAGCTCCGCGGCCGTGTCGAGGACGAGGATGGCATCGTCGCGGCTGAGGTCGGCGGCCGACAGCAGATGCTTCACCGCTCCTCGCCCAGGATCGTGACCTGGTCGGAGCCATCGACCTCCGCGACCTCGACCCGAACCTGCTCGGCGAGCGAGGTGGGCAGGTTCTTGCCGACGTAGTCGGGCCGGATCGGAAGCTGCCGGTGACCGCGGTCGACGAGCACCGCCAGCTGGACCGCTGCCGGCCGACCGACATCGTTGAGAGCATCAAGCGCGGCCCGCACCGTCCGGCCGGAGTAGAGGACATCGTCGACGAGGATCACCGTCTTGTCGTCGATACCGCCCGGCGGGATCATCGTGGGCACCAGCGCCCGGGCCGGCCGCAGCCGCAGGTCGTCGCGGTAGAGGGTGATGTCCAGGGAGCCGACGGGGACCTCTGAGCCCTCGATGGAGTTGATCTCCGCAGCGATCCGGTGGGCAAGGGCGACACCGCGAGTCGTTCTCCACGATCTCGTGGGCGATGCGGCGGATCGCCCGGCCGATATCGGCATCGTCGAGTACAACGTGGGCGCGCGAAGAATCCATCAGGACCCCCTTCCCCGCCTCTCTGGACGGGCTTAAAGGTTGTCGAACAATGCGAGCCTATCGGCCCCCGACGCCGATCAGGATCCGGGGGCGCGGCGTGTGACGGACTAGAGTCCGCCGCCCTTCTCCGCACTGCCCATCTTGTGCACGCGCATGCCGTTCGTGGTGCCGGGAACGCCCGGGGGCACCCCCGCAACGATGACCACGCGGTCTCCGAATGTGGCCCGGCCGATGTCGAGCAGGGCCTTGTCGACCTGCACCACCATGTCGTCGGTGTGCGCGACCTGCGACACCAGGAAGGTCTCGACGCCCCACACGAGCGACAGCTGGCTGCGCACGCGCGGGTTCGGCGTGA
>JAPLBU010000185.1 GCA_026392575.1 Actinomycetota bacterium
CGGCGGTGACGGCTCTCGTCGCCGGCGTCATCGGCGGACTGGCCGCGATCGCCGTCGTCGCACCGGGGCGAACACGTCTGGTCGCGCTCGTCGCGATGGTGCCGCTCGGAGTCTCATCGGCCACCCTCGGGCTGGGCATCCTGCTCGCCTTCGGTCGCCCACCGCTGGACCTCCGGGCGACCGGGCTCCTCATCCCCATCACGCATGCGCTCGTCGCCGTGCCTCTGGTCGTCGCCGTCATCGCACCCGCGCTTCGCGGAACGGACCGACGCACCGTCGCCGTCGCAGCATCACTCGGCGCCAGACCGACGCGCGCGTTCCTGACGACCTACGGTCCGGTGCTGCGCGTCGTGATGCTTGCCTCCGCTGGGCTCGCGGCCGCCGTGTCACTCGGCGAGTTCGGCGCGGCCTCCTTCCTGACCCGCGCGGGCGCGCCCACCGTCCCCGTGCAGATCGTGCGCCTGCTCAGCCGGCCCGGCGAGCAGTCGTACGGTGCCGCGGCCGTCCTTGCGGTCGTTCTCGTGGCACTCACTCTGGCGATGGTGCTCCTCATCGACCGACTCGGCATGACACGCACGCGGAGACCGGCATGACCGCGCCGCGCCTGGAGACCCGCGGTCTCGCCCTCGGCTACGACGGTGCCGTCTTCGCAACGGGCATCGACCTGACGGTGCAGAGCGGCGAGATCCTCGCCATTCTCGGGCCCAGCGGCAGCGGCAAGTCGACACTGCTCGGCACGATCGCCGGCGTCGTCCCCGCGATGGGCGGGCGCATCACCGTCGACGGAATCGACGTGACCGACACACCCATCCATCGACGCGGGATCGGCCTGATCTTCCAGGATGCCCTGCTGTTCACCCACCTCTCTGTGAGGGACAACGTCGCCTACGGGTTGCGACGGCATGGGATGGGCAAGGACGCGGCGCGGACGCGGGCCGTCGAACTGCTCGACTGGGTGGGCCTGGCCGACCACGGCAGCCGCAGCGTCGACGAACTGAGCGGCGGGCAGGCGCAGCGGGTCGCCCTGGCCCGCGCCCTGGCGCCGAAGCCCTCCGTGCTGCTCCTGGACGAGCCATTCAGCGCCCTCGACCAGGACCTGCGTCAGCGGCTGGCGACCGAGGTTTCGGCCATGCTGAGGCACGAGGGGCTGGCGGCCGTCCATGTGACTCACGATGCGGCAGAGGCAGCGGCGATAGCTGATCGTGTGCTGACAATGACCGAAATCACGCCCTGATTCGACCACCCTTCGGCGCATTCACTCCGCTAGCGTCCCGACAGGGCGGCGGAGGCAGCCCTTCCTACGAGGAGGACTTCATGACCCATCGCATCGCTATCCGACGTGTCGCCATCACCGCCGTCACGGTTGGCGCCGTTGTCCTCGGGACGGCCCCGGTCGCCCTGGCCGCACCCGGCGACTGGACGCAGGTCTCCCAGACGACGAATGCCGCGCAGTACCCACGGATCAGCAACACGGCCGAGCCCACGATCGCCCGGTTCGGCAGTTCGCTGCAGGTGCTGTGGACCCAGGGGATGTCATCGAGCAAGGAGAGCTACCTCACGGCAATCCTCGACGCACGCGGTCACGTCACCACCCCCGCCAGCGTCGCGATCGCCGACTGGAACGGCCTGACAGCTGACCCGACTCTCACCACCGTTGCCGGACAGCGTTTCCTGTCCTTCAGCGGGTTGAACCCCGGCCGCACCGGTGCCCAGTACTTCGCGACGTCCGGTGACGGCCTCTCGTGGGGGGTCTCCGACGGCTCGATGTCGGCCACGCAGTCCGCCTACGCCGGCTATGGCAGTGACCTCACCGACAATGCCGGGACGCCGGTGTGGGTTGGCAATCCCGGCAGCACCGCTGGTGTCACCTGGCATGTCGGCACCTCGTCGAACCCCGCTCCCGCGGGCTCGGATGGCGTGTTCGCGCTGTCCGGCTGCTGCGCCTACAACGCAGCGGTCGCTCGCGACCAGGCGAGCGGCGCCGTCTACACCGCGTTCTACAGCAACGCCAGCTCCCCCGTCGAGAAGGGCATCCAGATCGGCCAGATCCTCCCTGCGCAAGGTGCCTTCAGCCAGGCGCCCGGCTCGGTCACGACGAACGACTACGGCACCAACTCCACCGATCCCGGCCAGCGGGTCGCGATGGCCGCGCGCGCGGGAGGTGGCGTGTACGTCGCCTACAAGATCGGCTACCCGTCGACCAAGACCATCCGCATCCTGCGGGTCGACAACGGCGCCACTCTCGACTTCCCGGTGTCCGGCAACGTCCGCAGCGTCAGCATGGGCGCCGATCCGGCCGGGCGCATCTGGGTGTCGTGGAACCAGGACAGCAAGATGCGTGCCGTGCACACCAACAAGGCCGGCACGGTTCTCGGCTCAATCGGCACGTGGGGCGCGCCACGCGGCACCGAGACGATGTGGAAGACAACGGTCAACGGCAGTGAGAGCGGAGCCGACATCGTCGTGACCGCGACCACCTCGTCGGCCATCAATGCGTGGCACACGCAGATCGAGCGCACCCTCACCGTCAAGGCGGGTGCAGCGCGACATGGCTCCGGTGTGAAGTTCACGGTCACCGATGCGGGCGATCCGGTCTCGGGTGCGACCGTGCGGTTCGGCAGCCGCACCGGCCGCACCAATGGTGCTGGCAAGGTGACGATCACCGCGCCCGGCTCCGGCCGCGTCAAGGCGACCGCCAAGAAGGGCGGCTACAACCTCGGCGCCACGGTCGTCGCCGTCCGCTAACTGACCAAGGCATGCCTTACCGACGCTTTACCTTGCATGGGTGCCGATTTCACCCATGACCTCATAACGTCTCCAGTGCCGGATCGACCACCCGATCCGGCACTGGAGGAGGAATCATGAAGCGCACGACTACACAGTCCGCCATCCGCATCGCACTGGTCACCGGTGTCGTCGCAGCGGCCCTCACCATCGGCGTCGCACCCGCCATGGCATCGGGTTCCGACGACTCGGCAGTCCCGAACGTGTCGATGAACGACGATGGCCCCAACCACGACCTCAACGACGACCACGGGATCGACGGCGTCACCCACGATCTGAACGATGACCACGGCGTCGACGGTCCCGGGCACGATCTGAACGATGACCACGGCATCCACGTGGTCAGCCCCGTTGTTGCCGTCACCCCGGCTCCGGCTGCGGCCCTGCCCGCAGTGGCGAGCCTCTTGAGCGATGACGACATCGATGGCGATGGCCTCTCCGACGACAGCGTCAACGAGCTCGACATCGATGGCGATGGCCTCCTCAACGCCAGCGACCGCAATATCGACGGCGACAGGAAGCTGAACAAGGACGACAAGGACATGGACGGCGACGGCATCCGCAACGCCGCCGACGACTCTCCTCGAGGCACCCTGTAAGCCCAGCTGCCCCCCGCTCCTGAGGGCCGTGACTCCATTCCCCCGTGAGTCACGGCCCTCAGGGCTGTCCGACCAGACTTGCTAGGGTTCCGCGGTGACCACGACAGCCGCCAGCCCCGCCGATTCCCGTCGCCGCGTCCTCACCGGACGCTGGCGCCTCATGGCGGCCAGTGCCCTGATGCTGTTCGTGCAATTGGCCCTCATCCGCTGGTCCGGCGCCAACCTCATCCATCTGTCCTACTTCTCCAACCTGATCCTGCTGGCCTCGTTCCTCGGCATCGGCCTGGGCTTCCTGCGCTCGCGTTACCAGCGCGATATGGGCCGCTACGCGCCTATCGGCCTGCTGATCGTCGTCCTGTTCATCACTTTCTTTCCCGCCACGATCGAGGTCGGCGGGAAGGACCTGATCTTCTTCACCGAGGTCACCCCGTCCGGACTGCCCTCGTGGGTCACCCTGCCCCTCGTCTTCATCGTCATCGCCATCACGATGACGATGCTTGGCGAGATCACCGGCCGAGCCTTCCGTGAGTTCGCAGCACTCGATGCCTACCGCTGGGACATCGTCGGGTCTATCGCGGGCACGCTGCTCTTCACGCTGATCTCGTTCCTGCGCGCACCGTCCTGGATCTGGCCGGTCGTCACCCTCGTCGCCTTGTGGGCGCTCTACGGCAAGGCCTTGCCCTGGGTGTCGCGCATCGCGATGGTCATCGTGATCGGGGCCCTCGTCTTCGAGTCCCTGAGCGCTGGCGTGTCGTGGTCGCCGTACTACAAGGTCAACACAACGACATACAACGTCGGCACCACGCAGGAGTACACGCACATCCAGGTCAACGGGATCCCCCATCAGAACGTCATGGACGTCAACGAGCGACTCAAGTTCGAAGCGGTCTACGGCAAGCCGTACGAACGCGCGATCGACAACCCGCTCAACAATGTGCTGATCGTCGGAGCCGGAACCGGCACCGACGTCGCCCTCGCACTGGAGAAGGGCGCCAAGCACGTCGACGCGGGCGAGATCGATCCGCGCATCCAGCAGATCGGCCAGCAGGTCAATCCGAACAAGCCCTACGACGATCCGCGCGTCACTGTTCACCTGAATGACGGCCGCGCATTCCTGTCGGGCAACAACGACAAGTACGACCTCATCCTCTTCGCTCTACCGGACTCGCTCACCCTGGTCTCCGGCTCGAGCCAGCTTCGGCTCGAGTCATACCTGTTCACCCAGCAGTCCATCCAGACGGCGTACGACCACCTCACCGACGACGGTGTCTTCGCGATGTACAACTACTACCGCGAGCCGTGGCTGATCAACCGCCTGGCCGGAACCGTCAGCGAAGTCTTCGGGCACGACCCCTGCCTCGACCAGTTCCAGGGCCAGTCGCTGGCGGCGATCAC
>JAPLBU010000180.1 GCA_026392575.1 Actinomycetota bacterium
CGCCGTCACCCAGGCCCTCTGCGCCCAGCCGGTGCGCGGGATCGAGCGCCCGTACACCGACACCGGCCGACTCCGCGAAGGCACGCGCGCCCTCAGCATGGTCGATGTGCCCATGGGTCAGCAGTACCAACGCGATGCGCAGGTTGCGCTCCTCGGCAGCGGCACGGATCGCAGCGGCGTGCCCGTCGTGCGCAGGCCCCGGATCGACGACGACCGCCTCGCCGCAGCCGGGTGCTGACAGCACCCAGGTGTTCGTCCCATCGAGTGTCCATGGCGATGGGTTCGGGGCGAGGATGCAGTGGGCCGACGGTGTGACGGCCCCGCCCGTCCACGGCTCCATCGACCCCGCCAACGGCAGCACGTGTCCGCTCATCGAGCATCCTCTGACGCCGGCAGGCCGTCGACCTCGCGGGTATGCGGCATCGTGATGTCGTCAGCGAGGACCTCGCCCGTGCGGTCGTTGACCATGGCCCAGTGCACGCGTCCGTCCGCTTCCACGAACCGCTTGGGCAGCAGGGGCACGACAGCACGCAACGGCGCATCGGCGATCACGTCAGCGGCCCGCACGAACCCAGCCAGTCTCCGCAGGACCGACTCGGTCGGGGGCAGCATCGCCATTCGGCCAGCCGCGAACTCCGCCAGTGCATTGGCCGGCGCGATCCACGCCGCCCTGTCCGCCTCCGTCGTCGTCAGGCTGGCCTGCCCGTCGGCCACCACGGCTGCGAAGAAGCGCACGTCATAGCGGTGCGACTCCGTCTCGGTGGTGACCCAATGATCGATGATCGGCAGGTGCACGGGATCGATCAGCAGGCACCCGTCGCCGTCGCGAGTCGAGATGACGATGCCCACTTCCTCCTCGGTCTCGCGGACCGCGCAGGAGTAGAGGGCCCGGACTCCGTCAGCATCGGTACTGGCACGCAACGCGAGGGCATCGACACTCCCGGAAACGAACTCCACCCGCTCACGCACGTCGATCTCATCGACGCGGCCGCCGGGGAAGACATGCATGCGCGGAGCGAAGGCCATCGTGGTCGCACGACGCATGACGAACGTCTCAATGCCCTCATCGGTGTCACGCAGAAGGACGACCGTGGCGGCCGACCTGACCTCGACCGTCACCTACTCGGCGAGCTCGACGATGATCTCGACCTCGACCGGCGAATCGAGCGGCAGCACCGCAACGCCCACCGCCGAGCGCGCGTGCGCGCCCTTCTCACCGAACGCCTCGAGGAGCAGGTTGCTCGCACCGTTGATGACGCCGGGCTGGCCGGTGAAGTCCGGGGCGCTGGCCACAAAGCCGACGACCTTCACGACTCGCACGACACGGTCGAGACTGACGACGGACTTGACCGCAGCGATCGCGTTCAGCGCACAGAGCGCGGCCAGCTCCGCAGCGCGCTCCGGTGTGACGCCCGCACCGACCTTGCCGGTCTCGGCCAGGACGCCCCCGACGAACGGCAGCTGCCCGGAGGTGTAGACGTAGCGGCCGCTGAGGACCGCCGGGACGTAGGCGGCCACGGGCGGCACCACCTCGTGGACCGTGAGCCCCAGCGCGGCGAGTCTTTCTTCGACGGTAGGCATGATCAGCCGTTCTCCCTCGGTCGCTTCAGGTACGCCACCATGTTCTCCGGGTTCGGTCCGGGAACGACCTGCACGAGCTCCCAGCCGTCCTGACCCCAGGTGTCGAGGATCTGCTTGGTGGCGTGGATGAGCAATGGCACGGTCACGTATTCCCAGGTGGTCATGGGGCGACATTAGCCGGAACGGTCTAGGGCCCGACAGCCGAATAGGCTGAAGAGATGACGACGCGCTTGTGGCCCGATGTGGCGCTGCATGTCGTCTCGGGCAAGGGCGGTACCGGGAAGACCACGGTGGCCGCCGCATTGGCGCTTGCACTGGCCCGCGAGGGCCGACGCACCCTGCTCATCGAAGTCGAGGGTCGACAGGGGATCGCGCAGCTCTTCGACACCCCGCCGATGCCGTACGAGGAGCGCAAGGTCGCCGTCGCACCGGGCGGTGGGGAAGTGTGGGCGCTCGCCGTCGACGCGCAGGAGGCTCTGCTCGACTACCTCGAGTCGTTCTACAACCTGAAGCGGGCGGGTTCGGCACTCCGACGGATGGGCGCGGTCGACTTCGTTACAACAATCGCTCCCGGGCTGCGCGACGTCCTGCTCACCGGTAAGGCCGTCGAGGTCGTGCGTCGACGCGACAAGGGCTCCGCCGATATGTATGACGCCGTCGTCCTTGATGCTCCGCCGACCGGCCGGATCGCGAAGTTCCTCAACGTGAACTCGGAGATCTCCGGACTGGCGAAGGTGGGGCCTATTCGCAATCACGCCGACCTGGTGATGCGCGTAATCGCCTCACCCCGCACTGCGGTGCACCTCGTGACCCTGCTTGAGGAGATGCCCGTCCAGGAGACGATCGACGGAGTGGCCGAGCTTCGCGCTGAGGGCCTGCCGGTAGGCGGCGTGATCGTCAACATGACCAGGCCACCGGTACTGACACCGACACAGTTGGAGAGCGCGCTTGCAGGGACGCTGCCGGCCGATGCGATCCGTCGCTCGCTTGAGCGCTGTGGGTTGGCGGCACATGAGGATGCGATCGTTCCCGCCCTGCTGCGCGAGGCCTCTGACCATGCACAGCGGGTCGCTCTCGAGCAGCGTGAGATGGAACGTGTCCATTCACTCGGCCTGCCCACATTCGTCTTGCCGTTGCTCACCGGCGGTGTCGACCTCGGCGGCCTGTATGAACTCGCCGAACTCCTAGCGGACGGCGGGATGGGATGAAGCCCACAACGTTCGCCAAAGCGCCGAGCCTGCGGATCGACGACATCCTCGCTGACCCGTCCATCCACATCATCGTGTGCACGGGCTCCGGCGGCGTCGGCAAGACAACGACGGCCGCGGCACTCGGACTGCGAGCAGCCGAGATGGGTCGCGACGTATGTGTGCTGACGATCGACCCAGCCAAACGCCTGGCGCAGGCGATGGGCCTGTCGTCGCTCGACAACACCCCCCGTCAAGTGCCGGGGGTGTGCGCGCCCGACGGATCAGGCTCCCTCTTCGCAATGATGCTCGACATGAAGCGCACCTTCGACGAGGTCGTCGAGGGTCATGCGGATCCCGTGCGCGCGCAGCAGATCCTGACGAATCCCTTCTACGTGGCACTCTCCTCCTCATTCGCCGGGACCCAGGAGTACATGGCGATGGAGAAGCTCGGGCAGTTGCGCGCCCGCGCGAAGGAGGAGGGCACGTGGAATCTCATCATCGTCGACACGCCCCCCTCACGCAGCGCCCTCGACTTCCTTGACGCTCCCGCCCGACTCGGCTCCTTCCTTGACGGCCGGTTCATCCGCATCCTGACCGCGCCCGCGCGAGGCGCGGGCAAGGGACTCGGACGCCTCGCTGCCATGGGCTTCGGGCTGTTCACCAACGTGCTCAACAAGATCCTTGGCGCGCAGGTGCTGGCCGATCTGGGCACCTTCGTCGCAGCTATCGATACCACCTTCGGCGGCTTCCGCGAGCGCGCAGATGCGACGTACGAGCTGCTGAAGGATTCCGGAACCTCATTCGTCGTGGTCGCCGCGCCTGAGCGCGATGCACTGCGCGAGGCGGCCTACTTCGTCGAGCGGCTGCGCACCGACGACATGCCGCTCGCCGGGCTCGTCCTCAACCGAGTTCAGGCGGTCGTGGATCCGGAGTTCACGACCGAGCAGGCCACGGCGGGCGCTCAGACCCTGACGGAACTGTCCGTGGGGGCATCGGCTGATGAAGAGCAGGATGCTCAACTGACGGCTGCGCTTCTCACCCTGCATGCGCAGCGAACGAACCTGGCTGCCCGCCAGCGGCACCTGGCCGACCGCTTCACGGCGGCCCATCCGGGCGTACCGGTGAGCGCAGTGCCTGCATTGGCCGAGGATGTGCACGACCTCGAGGGCCTCAGGACGATCGGGGATCTGCTAGCCGATGCTCTGTGAGCCGCAGCAGGATCTGACCGGTGCAGCGACTAGCTGGCCTTCTCCGAGGTTCCGGTGAGGATGCGGTGCCGCTCGTACTCGCCTTGGGCGGTCTCGAGCAGGTGCCGCCACGACGTGACGTTCGGGCGTCGGCGTAGGAGCGCACGGCGCTCACGCTCAGTCATCCCGCCCCAGACGCCGAACTCCACCCGGTTGTCGAGGGCATCGGCGAGACACTCCGTGCGGACGGCACAGCCCACGCAGATGGCTTTCGCGCGATTCTGCGCGGCGCCTTGCACGAAGAGCGAATCCGGATCGGTCGTGCGACAGGCCGCCTGGATGGCCCAATCGGTGTCAAACGTCATGCTCTCAGCACACCCCTCACCTGATCACGTGTGGCCGGACGTTACGCCCGTCCACTATGCCGCAGAAAGGCTATATATAACTATACTCATATAGTTATATATAGCCATTCTTTCCGATTGGCCGCAGGTCCCCGATCAATCGGGTGAGGCGATGCCATTCGGCCGGAACCCGGACGCTTACCCTGAACGTCTGATGAGCATGCACCAGCAGCCCGGCAGCCGCCCTGGGCCGATCGGGATCCTGGCCCGGATCGGCGGGATCATCGCGGCCTCAACGGCTGCCGGTGTCCTGCTGGCCTTCATGCTGGTGCCCTTCATCGGCGGGGCCGGTGTGCTCACCCGCGATGTCGTCAAGAGCTTCGAGAACCTTCCCGACGCGCTGAGCACCCCACCCCTCGCACAGCGTTCCGTCCTCCTCTCTGCCGACGGCTCCATCCTCGCGACCCTCTACTACCAGAACCGCGTCGAGGTTCCCCTCGACAGCATCTCCCCCTACATGCGCCAGGCCACCGTGGCCATCGAGGACTCCCGCTTCCTGGACCACAACGGAGTCGACCTGCGCGGCATCGTCCGCTCCGTCGCCACAAATGCCTCGGCCGGCAGCGTCGAGCAGGGCAGCTCCACGCTGACGATGCAGTACGTCAAGAACGTCCTCGTCAACCAGGCCACAACCGCCGACGAACTCGACGCGGCCCGCGGCAAGAGCTCGACCCGCAAGCTGCGTGAGGTGCGGTACGCCCTCGGCCTGGAGAAGATCTTCACCAAGGGCGAGATCCTGGAGCGCTACCTGAACATCGCGTACTTCGGCGCGGGCGCATACGGCGTCGAGGCCGCGTCGCGCCGGTACTTCTCCAAGCCCGCTGCCGATCTTGACCTTGCCCAGGCTGCGACCTTGGCAGGCATCGTCCAGCAGCCCACCGCGTATGACCCGCTCCGCAACCCCGAACTCAGCACCGTCCGCCGCAACGTCGTGCTCAAGCGAATGGCCGAGCTCGGCTACGTGACCCAGGATGAGGCGGACCGCGCCGCCCTCACCTCGATGGCCAGCACGCTGCGCCCATCGCTCACCACCAACGGATGCACATCGTCGTACGCACCCTTCTTCTGCGACTACGTCGTCCAGACGATCCGCAAGGACCCGACATTCGGCGCGACCCCCGAGGAGCGCGAGGCCTTCCTGCCCCGTGGTGGCTACACCATCCGCACCACGCTCGACCCGAAGGCGCAGAACGGCGCCTACCAGACAGTCACCGACTACATCCCCGTTCGAGACGACAGCCGACGCGCGACGGCGATCAGCATGGTCGAACCCGGGACCGGGCATGTGCTCGCCATGACGCAGAACCGCGAATGGGGAACATCAGGCCGCGGGCGCACGACGTACAACTACAACGTCGGTCGCGATATGGGCGGCACCATCGGCATGCAGGCGGGATCGACGTTCAAGGTGTTCGCGCTCGCGGCGGCGCTCGAGGCTGGCGTGTCGCCGTATGAGTACATCCCGGCATACAGCCCCAAGACCTTCACGGAGTTCGTCAACTGCACGACGGGAGAGAAGTTCGACCCCGTGACGGTCCGCAACTCGACCACGTCCGGAACGCTCGATATGGCGCGGGCGACTGCCTACTCGACCAACACCTACTTCATGACAATCGAGGAGCGCACCGGCATCTGCCGTCCCGCCGAGATCGCGGAGTCGATGGGCGTGACGCTCGGCAATGGCGACCCGCTCCTGCGGGTGCCGACCCTCGCCATCGGAACGATGGAGGTGACACCGCTCGCGATGGCGAATGCGTATGCCACCTTCGCCGCCCACGGCATCCACTGCAATCCCGTGGTCATCCTCGACATCCGCGACCGCGCGGGCGCTCGACTCCCCGTGCCCGACGGCGACTGCACCCGCGTGATCAAGCGCGACGTCGCCGACACCGTGACCGTGATGCTCAACGGCGTCGTCGATGGATCCATCCCCGGTCGCACCGGCCAGGCGATGTCACTCGAGAAGCGACAGGTGGCAGGAAAGACCGGCACCACCAACGACTCTGCAGCCGTCTGGTTCGCGGGCTACACCCCTCAGATCGCAGCCGCCGTGTGGGTCGGCGACCCCCGCGGTGGCTACGGGCATCCGATGAAGCAGGTCACCATCAAGGGCACCTACTACGACCAGGTCTTCGGCGGCACGCTGCCCGGCCCGATCTGGCGTGACTCGATGGAGCTGGCCCTGGCGGGCACGGAGCCCCTCGACTTCGACATCAAGAACAAGTACGGAATGACGACGCAGGATCCGTACACATACGTCTATGTCGCACCGACGAAGCCTGCGGAACCCGACCTGCCTACCTTCGAGAACGCCCCGGCACCAGCGCCCGCGGAGCCGGCACCGACCACGCCGTAGCCCGCGTCACATGCCGAGGGCGGCCTTGACGAGCCCGGCGACGACACCGCCGTCTGCACGGCCCTTCACCTGCGGCTGCACGAGCCGCATGACCTGACCCATCGCCTGCCCTCCCGTGGCGCCGGTCGCTGCCGCCTCGGCAACAGCCGCGGTAACGATAGCCGCGACCTCGTCGTCCGTGAGCTGCTGCGGCAGGTACCTCGTGAGGACCTCGAGTTCTGCCCGCTCGCGATCCGCCAGTTCGGGTCGGTCGGCTGCGTCATAGGCCTCCGCGGACTCACGACGCTTCTTGCCCTCGCGGCCCAGCACGGTCAGCACGTCCTCGTCCGACAGGGTGCGGGCCTCCTTGCCGGCGACCTCCTCATTGGTCACCGCCGTCAGCACCATCCGCAGGGTTGCCGATGTGACCTCGTCACGGGACTTGATGGCGGTGGTGAGGTCAGACTTCAACTGGTCCTTGAGGGTGCTCATGCCCGCATTCTCTCACCGCAGACGACCCCCTTCGCGCAGTCGTGCGACCATTGACCAATGCGCACAGCCACCAGAGCCGTCCTGGGCACCGCAGCGGCCGGCATTGCGGGTCTGGCCTACGCCTATTGGGAGGCGCAGGCTTACACGCTTCGCCGGGTCAGCGTGGCCGTCCTGCCCGCTGGCCAACCCTCCCTGCGCATCCTGCATCTCTCGGACCTGCATCTGGTGCCTGGTCAGACCAAGAAGCGGGAATGGGTTCGGTCCCTGCGCGACCTGCGCCCCGATGCCGTCATCGTCACCGGCGACTTCATGTCGCACCTCGATGCCGTGCCCCACGTCCTAGATGCCCTCGACCCGCTCTTCGAGGTGCCCGGGGCCTTCGTCCTCGGCAGCAATGACTACTACGCCCCTCGGCCGCTCAACCCGGCCCGCTACCTGGCCGGTCCGTCTCAACTCGAGCCTCGTCGCGAGATGCTGCCGTGGGGCGATCTCGTCGATGGACTGACCACCAACGGGTGGCTCGACCTCGGCAACGCCCGAGCCACCATGAAGGTCGACGGCCGCGAGGTCGACGTCCGCGGCGTCGATGATCCCCACATCAGCCGTGACCGCTATGACGAGGTGGCCGGGCCGTACGACTCAGCCGCGGACCTGACCCTCGGTGTCACGCATGCCCCGTACCTGCGGGTGCTCGACGCGATGACGGCCGACGGCGCCGACCTCGTGCTGGCGGGGCACACGCATGGCGGTCAGCTGTGCGTGCCCGGTGTGGGTGCGCTCGTCACCAACTGCGATCTCCCCCGCGCACAGGCCAAGGGCCTGTCGCAGTACGGCGACGCGGCGCTGCATGTGTCCGCCGGCCTGGGCACGTCGCCCTACGCGCCCTTCCGCTTCGCCTGCCGACCCGAGGCGACGCTGCTGACGCTGACCAGCCGCGCCTGACCCACGCGCTACGCGCGGAAGAGGGCGCTGTAGGCGTTGATCGCGGGCTGACCACCGAGGTGCGCGTACAGGACCGTCGAGTCCTTGCCGATCTCGCCGGTGCGGACAAGGTCCACGAGCCCCGCCATCGACTTCCCCTCGTACACGGGATCGATGATCATCCCCTCAAGGCTGCCGGTGAGCCGGATCGCATCGAGTGTCGACTGGACGGGGATCCCGTAGAGATCACCTGCCCAGCCTTCGAGGACGGTGATCTCGTCATCTCGCAGGTCGCGGCCCAGGTCGATCAACTCAGCGGTGTTGCGCGCGATGCGGGCGACCTGCTCGCGCGTCGGCTCGATCTTCGCTGATGCGTCGATGCCGATGACCCGTCGAGGACGGTCCTGACCCGCGAAGCCGGCGATCATGCCCGCATGCGTGCTGCCCGTGACGGAGCAGACGATGATCGTGTCGAAGAAGACACCGAGGTCACGCTCCTGCTGCTGGACCTCGTAGGCCCAGTTGGCGAACCCGAGTCCGCCGAGTCGATGGTCCGATGCACCTGCGGGGATGCCGTACGGCTTGCCACCACGCGCCCGGACATCGTCGAGTGCCTGGTTCCAACTGTCACGGAAGCCGATGTCGAAGCCGGACGGATCCAGGCGCACCTCCGCACCCATGATGCGTGACAGCATGATGTTGCCCACGCGGTCGTTGACGGAGTCGGGCCAGTTCACCCACGCCTCCTGCACGAGCACGGCCTTGAGCCCGAGCTTCGCTGCGACCGCAGCGACCTGACGGGTGTGGTTGGACTGCACGCCACCGATCGACACCAGCGTGTCGGC
Source organism: Actinomycetota bacterium (assembly GCA_026392575.1). Lineage (GTDB taxonomy): Bacteria > Actinomycetota > Actinomycetes > S36-B12 > S36-B12 > UBA10649. The sequence continues at coordinate 8,956 of JAPLBU010000180.1, forward strand.
ACCCTCGGCCAGCACGTCCGGGACGATGTACTCCAGCTTGCGGGTCTTGTTGCCGCCGAAGGCCAGCCCGCTGTTGCAGTCCTCGCGCTTGGCCCAGATCTGCGCACCGCCGAGATACTCGCTCAGCCGGGGCAGCGGATGCACCGGGCTGGGGCCGAACATCAGTGGGTAGCGGGGGAAGTCCTCGAGGGCCACGGTCGCTCCTGGGTCGTCGTACTGGGTCGCTTCGGGACCTTACCGATGCTCAGCCCCAGTCGTCTGCCGTCCCCCTCCGGCCCGAGCATCCCTTGGTCTCCGTTAGACTCCGCAAGCACTTCGGGGTGTGGCGCAGCTTGGTAGCGCGCTACGTTCGGGACGTAGAGGCCGTGGGTTCGAATCCCGCCACCCCGACCAGCACCGGGGGTCGAGCATTGCTCGGCCCCCGGTTGGCTTTTCCCGCCCCTACAGGGGTTAGCGTTGGCGATCATGACCGTCCCTGACCGCCGCCCGAGCCGCAGTGAGCTCGGACCCGTCACCCGGGCCTACGTGGCGGCCATGGGCTGGCGCTCCGTCAACCTGCACACTCACATCTCGCTCGTGAACCGCTACGCCTACGTCGAGGTCCCCAAAGCCGGCTGCGGGACGATGAAGGCAACGCTCGGCGGGCTCGAGGCCGCCCGCATGGGACCCAGCCTCGTGCAGCGGTTTCAGGAGAGCCCGCACAACCGCCTCGCTGCCACCCCGTTCGTCAGGCCGTTCCAGTTGCCGCCCGCGCTGCTGGAGGACGTCCTCGCGTCGCCCGACTACCGACGCTTCACGGTCGTGCGTGAGCCGGCCTCGCGGCTGCTCTCGGGCTACCTCGAGAAGATCGGGCAGGGGCTCAAGCAGAGCCAGCCCATCGTCGATGCCCTTCGCGAGAGCACGGGCCGCGAGATCGCGCCGGCCGATGTGACACTCGATCAACTGCTCGACGTCATATCCGCGCAGGACTCCCGTCATCAGGACCCGCACTGGCGCCGGCAAGCTGACCACCTCGGCCTCGGCATCGTCGACTACGACGCGGTGATCCATCTGGAGGACCTCGACTCGTCCTGGGGGCGCGTTGCCGAGCTCACGTCAACGCCCGGTCTGCAGGAGCAGTTCTTCTGCCGGAACTCGACCGGGGCACGCGGCCTCATGCAGGACTACTTCACTCCGGCCCTCCTCACTCGCGTGATCGAGACGTATGCGCGGGATTACGCCGAGTTGGACTACCCGTTACCGTCGACGTCATGAGCACCCCGCCTCGCTGGTTCACCGATACCGACGACGGCCATTCACAGTGGTACGTCGAACGCTTCCGGACCATGGCTGCCGAGGGCGCGGATCTGGCCGGCGAGGCTCGGATGATCGATGCGATGCTGCCCAGGCACTCCCGCATCCTTGACGCCGGCTGTGGCCCGGGACGCACGGGCGCAGCACTCTTTGCCTGTGGGCATGACGTCGTCGGCGTCGATGCCGACCCCGAGCTGATCGCAGCCGCGGAGGAGGACTACCCCGGGCCCACGTGGCTCGTAGCCGACCTTGCCGACCTCGCACTCGACGAAGGTCAGGTCGATCCATTCGATGCGGCCGTCGTGGCGGGCAACGTGATGGCGTTCGTCGCACCCGACACCGAGACACTCGTCCTGCGCCGCATCGCCGCGCACCTCAAGCCCGATGGCTTCGCCGTCGTCGGCTTCCACACCGACCGCTATGACATGGGTGCCTTCGACCGCCACCTCGCCGACGCAGGTTTCGCGCTCGAGCACCGATTCGCCACGTGGGACCTACGACCGTGGCGAGACGATGCCGACTTCGCGGTCAGCGTCCTGCGGATGCCGTCATGAGCGAAAGGACCAGCCCATGAATGACGAAACGACTCCAATCATGACTGACCTCGCCGATGTGGCCGCCCTCGTCGACGTCGCCCCCGACAGCACCGTGTCGCGCACGGTCCTCAAGGCCGACGGTGCCCGCCTGGTGCTGTTCTCCTTCGATACCGGTCAGGAGCTGACGGAGCACACGGCCGCCGTGCCCGTCCTGCTGCAGGCACTCGACGGCGAGTTCGCGATCACGGCCGACGGCCGCACGGTGGACCTCACGCCGGGCGGGGTGATCCACCTAGGGGCCCGCCTGCCGCATGCGGTGCTCGCGAAGGTGCCGAGCCGTCTGCTGCTGACAATGCTGGACCCGCGCCAGTCCTGACGATGAACGATGCGGAGTTGCGCGTCCAGCGCCTGCGGAACCTGAGGCTCACGGACCACGCGCCGATGAGCCCTCTCGAAGTCGTCGAATGGCTCGGCGCCATCCAGGCCCAGGACCTCGCCAGCGCGATGTGGTCGCTCGGCGTTCGATCACAGGGCGCGACCGAAGCCAGCATCGCCTCGGTATTCGAAGACGGGCAGATCCTCCGCACGTGGCCCATGCGCGGGACCATCCACGTTGTCCCCAGCGTCGATGCCGCATGGATGCTCGCGGCCACCGGCATCCGAGCTCTCGATGGATCGGCACGACGGCGCGAGCAACTCGGGCTGACCGTGGAAGATGTCGAGCGGGCCACCGCAAGCCTCGTGACCGCGCTGGCAGGCGGACGGCGACTGACCCGGGCCGAGGCCCTCACCACCATCGACGACGCCGGTGTGCAGACCACCGGCCAGCGTGGCTACCACCTCCTTTCCTATGCCGCTCACATCGGCGTCATCTGCATAGGCCCACAGCAGGGAAGCCAGCAGACGTTCGTACTGCTGGACGAATGGGCACCGTCGCCTCGCCGCCTGACACGGTCCGAGGGTCTCGTCGAGTTGGCGTTTCGCTACTTCCGCAGCCACGGTCCAACCAACATCCGCGACTTCGCCGGGTGGACGGGACTGACCCTCACCGAGTCTCGCGCCGCCGTCGCGGGCAATGACGGCCGTCTCTATGCGATCGGCTCCGGGCCCGAAGCGCGGTGGGCAGCTATCGGGTCCGACGGCGACACGGATAACGGAGCCGACTCGGTTGTTGCCCTGCCGGGATTCGACGAGCTCATCCTCGGTTACAAGGACCGGAGCCTGCATGTTCCCGAAGGGATGCTCGACCGCATCGTGCCCGGCGGCAACGGGGTGTTCCGTGCCACCATCGTGGCTGATGGCATTGTCATAGCGACGTGGAGCCGAAAGCTGCGCCCTGATCGGGTCGACATCACCGTCGAACCCTTCACCCATCTGACATCACGCACCATGCGTGCCGTCACCGCTGCCCTGGGGCAGTACGCGACGTACCTCAACCGCCAACCGTCAGTGACGTTCAGCCCCGTTCGCTGACGGGACTGCCGCGTCAGATCCTGGCCCACTGCGCCGAACGGCCCGTTGTGGCGGGGAAGACCGGTCCCGAACCGGCCACAGCGGGCCACTCGCCGGAAGGGTCAGAGGGTGGCGGCGACGATCTCGGCAATCTGCACGGCATTGAGGGCCGCGCCCTTGCGCAGGTTGTCGTTGGTGACGAAGAGCGCGAGCCCGCGGCCATCCGGCACCGAAAGATCCTGACGGATCCGACCGACGAAGGCCGGATCAGCGCCCGCCGCCTGCAGCGGAGTGGGAACGTCGGAGAGTTCGACTCCCACAGCCGCCGCAAGCAGCGCCGTTGCCTCCTGCACCGAGATGGGGCGGTCGAACTCCGCGTTGATCGACAACGAGTGACCCGTGAAGACGGGGACGCGCACGCAGGTGCCCGACACGAGCAGGTCCGGGATCTCGAGGATCTTGCGGCTCTCGTTGCGGAGCTTCTGCTCCTCGTCGGTCTCGAGTGAGCCGTCGTCCACGATGCTGCCGGCCAACGGGATCACGTCGAACGCGATGGTGCGCACGTACTTCTTCGGTGCCGGGAAGTTGACGGACGACCCGTCGTGCGTGAGCTGCGCGATGTCCTGAGTGACCGCCGCGCGCACCTGGCTGTCGAGCTCCTCGACTCCGGTGAGCCCGCTGCCCGAGACAGCCTGATACGTGCTGACGATGAGCCGACGGAGCCCCGCTGCCGCATGCAGTGGCTTCAGCACGGGCATCGCCGCCATGGTCGTGCAGTTCGGGTTGGCGATGATGCCCTTGCGGACGTCGGCCAGCGCGTGCGGGTTGACCTCGCTGACGATGAGCGGCACGTCGGGATCCATGCGCCAGGCCGACGAGTTGTCGATGACGATGGCACCGGCCGCCGCGTACTTCGGGGCCAGCACCTTCGAGGTCGCGCCGCCAGCGGAGAACAGCGCGATGTCGATGCCCGTCAGGTCGGCCTCGGCCGCATCCTCAACGGTGATGTCCGAGCCACGCCACGGCAGCGTCGTGCCGGCTGACCGGGCCGACGCGAGGAAGCGCACCTGCGACATCGGGAAGTCACGCTCGTCGAGCAGACGGCGCATGACCGCGCCGACCTGGCCAGTGGCGCCGACGACCGCAACAACGGGAAGGCGGCTCATCGTCCCGACCCTCCGTAGACCACGGCCTCGCCGTCGGCATCGAGTCCGAAGGCGGTGTGCAGCGCCTGCACCGCACGCTGCGAATCATCGACGCGCGTCACGACGGAGATGCGGATCTCGGAAGTCGAGATCATCTCCACGTTGATGCTCGCGTCAGCAAGGGCCTGGAAGAAGGTCGCGGAGACGCCGGGGTGCGAGCGCATTCCGGCGCCGACCAGCGAGACCTTCGCGATCTGATCGTCGACACGCAGGGACTCGAAGCCGATCGAGCCGCGCTCGGAGTCGAGTGCCTTCATCGCGGCCTGGGCCGATCCCTGCGGGCAGGTGAAGGTGACGTCGGTGCGACCAGTCGAGGCCGCGGACACGTTCTGCACGATCATGTCGACGTTGATGCTGGCCACGGCCAGGGCCTTGAAGATCGCTGCGGCCTCACCCGGCTTGTCCGGGACACCGACCACGGTGATCTTGGCGTCGTTCACGTCCGCGGCAACCCCGGAGATGATCGGCTGTTCCATGGCACTTCCTTCGGCGATAGCGGCTTCGATGGCTTCGGGGGATGTGACAAGCGTGCCGATCTCCTGAGAGAACGACGAGCGCACGCGAATCGGGACGTTGAAACGCCGGGCGTACTCGACGCAACGCAGGTGCAGGACCTTGGCACCCACGGCAGCGAGCTCGAGCATCTCCTCGTACGTGATGTACGGGACCTGGCGGGCAGCGGGCACGACACGCGGATCTGCACTGAAGACGCCGTCGACGTCGGTGTAGATCTCGCAGACCTCGGCGTCGAGGGCCGCCGCGAGAGCAACAGCAGTCGTGTCCGAGCCGCCGCGACCGAGAGTCGTGATGTCCTTGGTGTCCTGCGCCACGCCCTGGAAGCCAGCCACGATCGGGATCGCGCCCTCGTCGATCGCGGTCCGGATGCGGCCGGGGGTCACGTCGATGATCCGAGCGGCGCCGTGCTTGGAGTCGGTGATCAGGCCCGCCTGCGAACCCGTATATGAGCGGGCTTCGGCGCCAAGGTCGGAGATGGCCATCGCGACGAGTGCCATCGAGATGCGCTCGCCTGCGGTGAGGAGCATGTCGAGCTCACGGGCGGGCGGCAGCGGCGAGACCTGCTCGGCGAGGTCGAGGAGTTCATCGGTCGTATCGCCCATGGCCGAGACCACGACAACGACGTCGTGGCCAGCCTCCTTGGTATCTACGATCCGGCGCGCTACGCGCTTGATGCTGGCCGCATCAGCGACGCTGGAGCCGCCGTACTTCTGGACGATGAGGGACACAGGACGGGATTCTACCGACCTGCGAAGGACACGTTTGTACGCCCTTTCCGCTGTGCTTCGATAGCGAGGTGGACCGCCGCACCCTTCTTCGAGCCGCCCTGCTGGGTGCCGCAGCGGCGTCCCTGCCCCTGCGACCCGCCGAGGCCGTCACCGGAGCGGGAGCGTCTCGGAAGGCACCGCGACCCACCGGCGCCCTCGTCACCCGCTGGGACTCGGACCCCTGGGCTCGCGGCGCGTACTCCGCCCTGCCTCCGGGGGCGCCACCCCGCGTACGCCGCACCCTGGCCGAGGCCGTCATCGGCGGACGGATAGTGCTGGCCGGCGAGTACACCAGCACGGGACGGCCGTCGACGACGACCGGCGCGCACGACTCGGGCCGCACGGCGGCACGCCTCATAGCGTCCGCCGCCGAGCCAGGCCGGGTCATCGTGATCGGCGCCGGGCTGGCCGGTGCGACGGCCGCTGCCGAACTGGCCGCGCGCGGCGCCGACGTCGTCGTGCTCGAGGCCAGCGACCGCGTCGGCGGCCGCATCCGCACCGATCGCTCGTGGGGGGTGCCGATCGAGCTCGGGGCATCGTGGATCCACGGCCTTCGGGGGAACTCCGTGGTGCCGCTCGCGTCGCAGGCCGGGCTGCGCCTCGCCCCCACGGACTTCGAGGACGCGGTCGCTCGGGACACCCTCACCGGACGCCGCTCGCCGGCGGCCGAGCGACGCTGGACCCGGCTCGATGCGCTGCTCGAGGAGCTCGGCAGGTCGACGGCACCGCTCGGCCAGGACGTGGCGACCTGGCTGGCCGCGCGCGGCTGGGGCACGGGCCGAGTTGACGCATGGGCCGCGCAGGTCGAGATCGCCCAGGAGTACGGCCGCGACCCGGACGCCCTCGGGGTCCGGGCGACGCAGGAGGGAGACGAGTACCTGGGCGGGGACGCCATGGTGGTGGGCGGCTACGCGCGGATCCCGGAGACCCTGCTCGCGGGTGTCGACGTGCGCCGCAACTCCCCCGTCACCGCCATCACCGCCGACCGTTCCGGTGTCGCCGTCTCGCTGGCCGACGGGTCCGTCCAGCGAGCGGACGCCGCCGTGGTCGCCGTCCCGCTGGAGGTGCTGCGGGCAGGGGCCATCACCGTGACCCCGATGCCCCGTGAGGTGGCCGGCGCCCTGGGAGCACTGCGCACCGGGGACCTCGAGAAGGTGGTCCTGCGCTACGCCGAGCCGTGGTGGGGTGACACGCAGGTGATCGGCGTGGTCGGGGGCGGGGTACCGGGCGCGCCGGCGGGGAGCGCCGCAGCACTGCGATGGACGGAGTTCTACCCGCTGACGGACATCGTCGGCGAGCCCGCGGTCATGGCACTGTCGGGAGGCTCGGCAGCACGCCGGCGTCCTCGCTCGGA
>JAPLBU010000334.1 GCA_026392575.1 Actinomycetota bacterium
CGAGCTCCATCAGGACGCGGCTGGCCCGGGTAGTCGCGTGGTGATCGTGGATGACGTCCTCGCCACCGGCGGCACCGCGTGCGCGGCGATCGACCTCGTGCAGCGCACCGGGGCGTCAATCGTCTCATTCGCCGTGATCATGGATCTGCCGTCGCTGGGCGGCAGCGCCCGCGTTCGCGAACTCGGTGTCAGCGTCGCCGCGCTGCTCGACGGCGACGCGCCCGTACACTGAGGCCACCCGAGCGGGGAGAGGTCTTGGCCAAGGAGAACCCGATTCCGACGGAGCCGCCGCCCGCGGCCCCGGGAATCGTCGTGTCGGACTCCGGCGGGCTGCGGTCGCGCTTTGCCCGGCTGGCCGGATCGCGCGCCGGATTCTCCGAGCTTGAGCCGCTGCTGCGCACACTGCGCAAGTACCACCCCAAGGCCGACACCCGGCTGGTCGAGCGCGCGTATGAGATGGCAGCGATCCTGCACCGGGACCAGAAGCGTCGATCGGGCGAGGCGTACATCACCCACCCGCTCGCGGTGGCCACGATCCTCGCCGATCTGGGTATGACGGCTCCGACACTTGCCGCGGCGTTGCTGCACGACACGGTCGAAGACTGCGGATATGCCCTCGACGCGCTGCGCGAGGATTTCGGTGACGAGATCGCCGAGCTCGTCGATGGGGTGACCAAGCTCGACAAGGTTCGCTACGGGGATGCATCGGCCGCTGAGACGGTGCGCAAGATGGTCATCGCGATGGCGCGCGATATCCGGGTACTGGTCATCAAGCTTGCCGACCGTCTCCACAACATGCGCACGCTTCGGTACATGCCGGAGGAGAAGCAGCAGAAGAAGGCGCGCGAGACCCTCGAGATCTATGCACCCCTCGCGCACCGGCTCGGCATGAACGCCGTCAAATGGGAGCTGGAGGATCTGTCCTTCGCGACGCTGTACCCGAAGATGTACGAGGAGATCGTCCGCCTCGTCAGCCAGCGTGCTCCCTCGCGTGATCAGTACCTGACGACCGTCATCGACCAGATCGAAGCCGATCTCAAGACGGCCAAGGTCAAGGCCGTTGTCACGGGACGCCCGAAGCACTACTACTCCGTCTACCAGAAGATGATCGTGCGCGGCCGCGACTTCGCGGAGATCTACGACCTCGTCTGTGTGCGCATCCTCGTCGAGAGCGTGCGCGACTGCTATGCAGTGCTGGGCGTGGTCCACTCGAAGTGGAGTCCCGTGCCGGGACGCTTCAAGGACTTCATCGCGATGCCCAAGTTCAACATGTACCAGTCTCTGCACACGACCGTTATCGGGCCCGACGGAAAGCCGGTCGAACTGCAGATCCGCACACAGGACATGCACCGTTCCGCTGAGTTCGGCGTGGCCGCGCACTGGCGTTACAAGCAGCAGGATGTCGGTGGCAAGTCCGGTCCCGATGACTTCGGCTGGCTGCGTCAGCTGGTGGAGTGGCAGCGTGAGACCGAGGATCCGGACGAGTTCCTGGACTCCCTGCGCTACGACCTCGGTTCATCTGAGGTGTTCGTGTTCACGCCGAAGGGCGACGTCGTTGCCCTTCCCTCGAAGTCCACGCCCGTCGACTTTGCCTACTCCGTCCACACGGAGGTCGGCCATCGGTGTGTCGGGGCGCGGGTGAACGGCAAGCTCGTCCCGCTCGAGTCGTCGCTCGAGAACGGCGATGTCATCGAGATCTTCACGTCCAAGGCCGATGGTGCTGGCCCAAGCCGTGACTGGCTGTCCTTCGTCCAGTCACCGCGGGCACGGACGAAGATCAAGGCGTGGTTCTCCCGCGAGCGGCGAGACGAAGCCATCGAGACGGGCAAGGACGCGATCGTCCGGGCGATGCGCAAGCAGGGCCTTCCACTGCAACGGATGATGACCAACCAGGCGCTGACGGGGATTGCGGCAGGGCTGCATCAGGCCGATATCTCGGCGCTGTACGCCTCGGTCGGCGAAGGCAGGATCTCGGCCGCGACGATCGTCCAGCGACTCGTCGACTCGGCGGGTGGTGTCGACGGGGCCGCCGACGACGCGGCCGAGATGATGAGCCCGAGCACCGTCCAACGCTCGCGGGCTTCCGGTGATGTCGGGGTCATCGTCAAGGGTGCCGGTGATGTGTGGGTCAAGCTCGCCCGTTGCTGCACGCCAGTGCCCGGCGATGAGATTGTCGGCTTCGTGACCCGTGGTGCCGGTGTGTCGGTGCACCGTGCGGATTGTGTGAACGTCCCGGGGCTGCAGGCGGAGCCCGACCGCATGGTTGAAGTCGAGTGGGCACCGACGTCGAACAGCGTGTTCCTCGTGAACATCCAGGTCGAGGCTCTCGATCGTGCCAGGCTGCTGTCGGATGTCACTCGCACCCTGTCGGACACCCACGTGAACATCCTGAGCGCGTCGGTCACCACGACCCGGGAGCGCATTGCGCTGTCGCGGTTCACATTCGAGATGGCCGACCCCAAGCACCTCGGTTCGGTGCTGAGGGCGGTGCGGAGCGTGGAGGGCGTCTACGACGCGTACCGGGTATAGCAGTTGTCCGGCTAGCGGCCCATCAGCGACTTGGTCGAGGCGATCTGCTGGTCGAAGGCTGCCGCTGCGGCAGCATCGCCACGGGCGGCTGCGGCATCCCGCTTGGCCTGGAGCCGGTCGAGTGCCTCGCTGAACGCGTCGGTTGCGATGCCACCGCTGGTGGTCTTCCAGGCATCGGCCTCGGCGCCACGGATGGTGTCCTCGATCTTCTTCAGCCGGCCCTCGAGCCGCTCGCGATCGCCGCGGGGCAGATCGCCGGCCTTGTCCCAGCGATCCTGGATCGAGCGAAGGGACGACTTGGCTGCCTTCAGGTCGGTGACGGGGAGCAGCGCCTCCGCCTCCGCCAGCAGGGCCTCCTTCGCCGGCAGGTTGGCGCGCAGCCCCTCCTGCTCGGCATCCTCGGATGCCGTGCGAGCGGCGTAGAACGCATCCTGGGCGGCCTTGAACCGCTTCCAGAGCTTGTCCTCGTCGGTGCGCGAACCTCGGGGGGCCGTCTTCCATTCGCCCATGAGGTCACGCAACTGCTTGGACGTCTTGATCCAGTCGGTGGAGACGGAGAGGGCCTCCGCCTTGGCGATGAGCTCCCGCTTGGCACCCATGGCCTCCTTGCGCTGGCCATCGAGCTCGCTGAAGTGCTGGCGGCGGCGCTTGTCGAAGGCGGTGCGTGCTGCGCTGATACGTGACCAGAGTTCCTGCTCCGTGGCGCGATCGCCGCGGGGGAGGGACTTCCACTCCTCGACGATCGCCGCGTAGCGCTCCGTGGTCGTGCGCCACGACGTCGAGTCGCCGAGTGCCTCGGCCTCATCGGTCAGTGCGCGACGCTGAACGAGGGCGGCTTCACGCTGCTCGGCCTTGCGC
>JAPLBU010000039.1 GCA_026392575.1 Actinomycetota bacterium
GCGTGCCCTGGGAAAGCTCACGCCCATCGAGTTTGAGACGATTCACCACACGGTCGCGAAAGCGGCCTGAACCACCCCACCCCGCGAGTCAACCAAAGCGGGGGCAGACCCCCATCGCCGCCGCAACGCTGTCGGCGGACCTGACGATCATCCCGCTCACAGCCAGCGACTCACCGATAAGGGCCCTGGTGAACGAGTCGTCCTCGACGACCAGCACACGAGGTTGAAACCCGTTCTCGCGATCAGCGCTCATGCAGCCCACTCCACTTCAGATCACCTAGGGACCTCACCCTGCAGGTTGTTCGCGGGGTTGTCACGTGCACCGGCGGGCGGACTTTCGGTTATTGCGTCGGAATGCCCGGGGTACCGGTCCGCACGTGTTTCCCGAATACCCGACCAACCGGTCGCGTGATAACCGCTTCCGGCCTCGCTCTGCGTATCGCGGCTGCTCCGGGTTTCGCGTTAGGTGCTCACTGGACCAGCAGGGCATCAGCTCGAAGACATAGGTGGAGACCGTGGACACGACCAGCGCACTGACTTCGTCCGGCGGCGACGGCGGCACCTGGGGCAACTCGGCACCGCCGCCCCCGAGAATGCGTGTCTCTTTCACCCGTGTTCTCGTGGCGCTTGCCGCCATCGGAGCCATCATCTTCGGCGGCATCCACTTCGGGCAGGCAGCAGTCGCGGAAAGCCGCGTGCCCGGATCGACCGCTTTCGCGGCCTACGTCGATGTGACCGCAGTTCCCATCGAGCATTTCGAGGTCCCGTCCGGCCCAGCGCACAACAACGCGATTCTTGCGTTCGTCGTCGCCGCCACGGACGATCCGTGCGCGCCCTCATGGGGCACCTACTACTCCATGGCCGAGGCGGACGCCAGCATCGACCTCAGCCGTCGCATCGCGCAGCTGCGCGCAACCGGCGGTGACATCCGGGTGTCGTTCGGCGGGGCCATCAACAGCGAACTGAGCACCGCCTGCACCGACGCGACCAAGCTCGCCGCCGCCTACGCATCCGTCGTCGACTACTACAGCCTCACGAGCATCGACCTCGACCTCGAGGGTCCGGCCCTCGGGTCGGCCGCGACCAGCGCCCGCCGCGCCGCCGCGATCAAGGCCCTGCAGGTCCGGTCCGCCGAGGCCGGCACACCCCTCCGCGTCTGGCTGACGCTGCCCTCATCCACCCAGGGTCTGACCGACCAGGGCTTCGCCGAGGTCCAGACCATGCTCGACGCTGGTGTCGACCTTGCGGGCGTGAATGCGATGACGATGGATTTCGGTCCCTCGAAGGACGACACCGAGAGCATGGCCAGCGCCGTTCAGACGGCAGCCGAGCAGGTGCACCGTCAACTCGGCGTTGCGTATGACGCGAGCAACCACGGGCTGGACTCAACCGCACTGTGGAACAAGCTCGGGATCACGCCGATGATCGGTCAGAACGACACGCCGAACGAGCAATTCACGATCGCCGATGCGACCACGGTCAATGCATTCGCCCTTGCCAACGGCGTCGGGATGCTGTCCATGTGGTCCCTCAACCGCGATGCCACCTGCACAATGCCCACTCCGGTGATCACGACGGTCGTCCAGGTCGACTGCAGCGGTGTCGATCAGGGCGGGGCCAGCTTCCAGACCGTGCTGTCCGCGGGCACCAAGGATCTGCAGTTCGTTACCCCGAGGACGCCGACGCCCACGCCGACGGCATCTGCCGCCCGGATCCTGCCCGATGACCCGTCCAAGAGCCCGTTCCGGATCTGGGACGCCGATGGCGACTTCCCCGCTGGTACGCGCATCGTCTGGCGCCACAATGTCTACAAGGCCAAGTGGTGGACCCACGGGACCGCGCCGGACAGCCCCGTCGTCCACGAGGAGGATTCCCCGTGGCGGCTGATCGGTCCGGTCCTGCCTGGTGACCATCCCGCACCCCTGCCCACCGTGCCGGTCGGCACCTACCCCGAGTGGGCCGCAGTCGCCATCTACAACACCGGAGCCCGCGTGCAGATCGACAAGGTGCCCTATCAGGCAAAGTGGTGGACCCAGGGCGACAAGCCCGGCACCGGATCCCCCAGCGCCTCCCCATGGACGATGATCATGCCCACGGTCACCGATCTCGGCTGACCCGAAGCACGAACGACGTGAGGGCGCCCCCAAAAAGGGGCGCCCTCACGTCGTTGGCGGAGGCGGAGGGAACCGTCATCGCCTCACGGCTCCTCCTCCCAAATCCCCGCACCCATTAACGACGTCAGGGCGCCCCCAAAAGGGGGCGCCCTGACGTCGTTGGCGGAGGCGGAGGGAACCGTCGTCGCCTGACGGCTCCTCCTCCCAAATCCCCGCACCCATTAACGACGTCAGGGCGCCCCCAAAAGGGGGCGCCCTGACGTCGTTGGCGGAGGCGGAGGGA
>JAPLBU010000422.1 GCA_026392575.1 Actinomycetota bacterium
GCAACGGGTTCTTCCTGTTCTTCGACCCGAGGCCCGACACCGCAGCAACGTGTGCGCCGGTCTCCGCACCGGGCGGCCTGGTCGCCCCGACGGCCGCAACGACCCCGACGTGGGCGTTCACCCTGAACATCTCCGAAGGTCGAAGGCTGCGTCTGGCCATGGTCGACTCCGCGTACGGCGCGGACGAGCACCTGACGTCGTGGGCCTCGACCCAGCGGATCAGCTACCAGCAGGCACAGGACCTCACAGCCAAGCGCAAGGGCCGGGAGTCGTGGCTGCTGACACATCGGCCGATCTTCGGCATCGGCTCCAGCGCCCTCGCAATACCCGGCGATCCGCAGTGGACGCAGTGGACGTCGATGGATCAGACGGCGGCATCACAGGGATTGCTCGGGAACTACACCCTCATCCTCTCCAGCCATCTGCATCTGACCCAGGCGGTTCAGATCCCCGGCCAACCCGGGAATCTGATCATGGGCAATGGCGGAACCCAGCTCGATCCACCCTCGGGCTATTCGACCCCGCCGCTCGGGCCCCTGACGAACGCAGACGGTACGCCGGTCTCCCCGACCTTGACCCCGTACCCGACCGCAATCAGGGACTGGACCGCGGTGCAGTTCGGGTTCGCAATGGTGTACCCGATGAAGCAGGCCAACACCTGGTCCATCCGACACGAATCCCCCACCGGTGATCCGATCGGCCGATGCCAGTTGATCGGCCGACAGTTGACCTGCCACTAGCGCACCGGTGCCCTACGGCACCAGCCAACGGTCGGTCTAGCCCTTGGGCTTGCGGCCCGCCTTGGATCGATCGTTCTGGGCGAGCAGCACCTTGCGGATCCGCACGAAGCCAGGGGTCACCTCGACGCACTCGTCCTCGCGGCAGAACTCCAGGGCCTGCTCGAGCGACAGGTGCTTGTGCGGGATGAGCGGCACGAGGATGTCGCCGGAGGACTGACGCATGTTGGTCAGCTTCTTCTCCTTGGTCGGGTTGACGTCCATGTCGTCCGACCGAGAGTTCTCGCCAACGATCATGCCTTCGTACACCTCCGTACCAGGACCCACGAACATCGTGCCGCGCTCCTGCAGGTTGGCCAGGGCGAAGCCGGTCGTGGCGCCGGTGCGGTCGGCCACGAGCGAACCCGTAGGGCGGGTGCGCAGCTCGCCGTGCCACGGCTCGTAGCGGTCGAAGACGTGGTGCAGCAGGCCGGTGCCACGGGTCTCCGTGAGGAACTCGGTGCGGAAGCCGATCAGGCCGCGGGCCGGCACGACGTACTCCATGCGGACCCAGCCGGTGCCGTGGTTGACCATCTGCTCCATGCGGCCCTTGCGCAGAGCCATGAGCTGGGTGACGACGCCGAGGTAGTCCTCGGGGATGTCGACGGACAACCGCTCCATGGGCTCATTGATCTTGCCGTCGATGATCTTGGTGACGACCTGCGGCTTGCCGACGGTGAGCTCGAACGCCTCACGGCGCATCAGCTCGACGAGGATCGCGAGCTGCAGCTCGCCACGGCCCTGGATCTCCCAGGTGTCGGGACGCTCGGTCGGGAGCATGCGGATCGACACGTTGCCGATCAGCTCCGCCTCGAGGCGCTGCTTGACCTGGTTGGCCGTGAGCTTCGTGCCACTGCGGCCGGCCAGCGGCGAGGTGTTGATGCCGATGGTCATCGAGATCGACGGCTCGTCGACGGTGATGACGGGCAGCGCGACGGGGTTCTCGATGTCGGCGAGAGTCTCGCCGATCGTGATCTCCGGGATGCCGGCGACAGCGATGATGTCGCCGGGGCCTGCCTCCTGGACCGGCACGCGCTCGAGCGCCTCCGTCATCAGCAGTTCGACGACCTTGGCGCGCTCGACGGTGCCGTCGGCCTTCATCCACGCGACCTGCTGGCCCTTGCGGATGGTGCCCTCATGCACGCGGCACAGGGCCAGGCGGCCGAGGTACGGGGAGGCATCGAGGTTCGTGACGTGGGCCTGCAGCGGCTTGGCGGGGTCGTACTGCGGCGGCGGGACGGTCGTGAGCAGCTGCCGGAACAGCGGCTCGAGGTCCTCCGCATCCGGCATCCCACCGTCGGCGGGGCGCGTCAGGGAGGCCCGGCCGGCCTTCGCGCTCGTGTAGACGATCGGGAACTCGATCTGCTTCTCGGTGGCGTCCAGGTCAAGGAAGAGCTCGTACGCCTCGTCGACGACCTCGGCGATGCGGGAGTCGGGTCGATCGACCTTGTTGATGACGAGGACGACGGGGAGGTTCTTCTGCAGCGCCTTGCGCAGGACGAAGCGGGTCTGAGGCAGCGGGCCCTCGGACGCGTCGACCAGCAGCACGACCGCGTCGACCATCTCGAGACCGCGCTCGACCTCGCCGCCGAAGTCCGCGTGGCCGGGGGTGTCGATGATGTTGAACGTCACACCGCCCTCGGGGGCAGCGGGACCCACATATCGGACAGACGTGTTCTTCGCGAGGATCGTGATGCCCTTCTCGCGCTCGAGGTCCATCGAGTCCATGACGCGGTCGTTCACGTCCTGGTTGGCTCGGAAGGCCCCCGACTGCCACAGCATGGCGTCGACGAGCGTCGTCTTCCCGTGGTCGACGTGGGCGATGATGGCGATATTTCGAAGGTCTTCTCTGGAAGTCACCCTGTGACCCTATGAGGTGCAACGCTGTTCCCTGAAATCGCGAGAGGTGGACCATGACCTTCTATTCGGACATTTCGGCCCGCCGGGCCCGTCAGATCGCCGGAGATCTGTGGCTGGTCCTGTGGACTCTGCTGTGGATCTGGATCGCCGTCCGGCTGCATGAGCTGATCATGAATCTGGCCACCCCCGGTGCCGCCATCGCCAGCGGCGCCCGCGATCTGGCCACGAGCATCGACTCGGCCGGGGAGTCGATCGGGGGCATCCCCCTCGTGGGAGACACCCTGGGCACCCCGTTCGACGGGATGAGCGCCGCCGCCCGGGCCATTGCCGACGCGGGCCAGGCCGAGGCGGATGCCGTCGCCACGCTGGCGATGTTCCTGTCGGTGGCCCTCGCGGTGCTCGCCTTCGCCTCGTTCGCGGCCTTCTGGATCCCGATTCGGATCGCCTTCATCCGACGAGCCACCGCCGCCCAGCGGTTCGTCGACGCTAACGAGGACCTCGACCTGTTCGCCCTGCGTGCCCTGGCCCGGCAGCCCCTGCACGTGCTGGCCCGGATCAGCGACGACCCCGCAGGAGCCTGGCGGCGAGGCGAGCAGCCGATCATCCACGCGCTGGCCTCGCTTGAACTGCGCGAGGAGGGCCTGCGCCCGCCCGTCCTGCCGGGGTAGCCATTGCCATCTACCCATTGAAATGATTATCGTGGGTACATGACATCGGACAACCTCACCCCCAGCGACTTCGTCTGGGCTGTTCACCTCGACTCACGCCGCCGGCCGACGCTGCCCGACGAACTCTTGGCGGCCGCGGGCATCCCCGAAGGAGCAGATCTGATGGCCCGCGTCGGAGACCGAGGCTGCATCGTCCTAGAAACCCGAGAGTCGGTGAAGGCCCGGCTGCGCAGACGAACTGCCCATCTGGTCGGTCAGCCGAGCCTGGCAGATGAGCTCATGTCAGAACGTCGCGCCGACGCGGCTCGCGTATGACCACGACACTCCTCGATGCATCCGCACTGCTGGCGTGGTTCCAGCAGGAGCCAGGTGCTGATGTCGTCGACCAGTACCTCGCTTCTTCGGCCATCAGTAGTGTCAATCTCGCCGAGGTCCTCTACAAACTCGCGGACCGGGGCGTCGACCCGCGTGCCAGCGCTAACGATCTCCGGGAGCTCGGCGTCTCGTCGATCCCATTCAATGAGTCCCATGCCTTAGCGGTTGCTCGGATTCGCACCACCCAGCGATCCAGCGCAAACAATGCACGACCCCTTTCGCTCGCCGATCTCTGCTGCATAGCCACCGCGGAGGCGGAGCAGTTGACCGTGCTCACGTGCGATCGCGAATGGGAGCACATCGAAACGACGGCAACAATCACGTTGGTGCGCTGACGCCACTGCCCGCGAGGGGCAAGGATGACGCCGTGGACACCGACACCCTGATCATCGGGGCATCCGCCGCTGGCCTCGCGACAGCCGCCTGCCTTGCGCAGGCTGGTCAACCCTTCGAGATCATCGAGGCGACAGATGTCGTCGGGAGCGCCTGGCGTCGCCACTACGACCGGCTCCACCTCCACACCCCCAAGTCGAGTTCGAGCCTGCCCGGGCTCGACATGCCGCGAGACTGGCCCCGCTACCCGTCGCGCGACCAGGTGGTCCAGTACCTCATGGAGTACAGCGACCACTTCGGCATTCGCCCGCAGTTCAACCAGCAGGTCACGAGCATCGAACGGCGGGACGGCGTGTGGGTCGCGAAGACAGCCGACCGCGAGTGGTCGGCACGCAATGTCGTGATCGCGACAGGTGCGACGCGCATTCCTGTGCGCCCTGCCTGGCCCGGCATGGATGAGTTCCGCGGGCAGGTCCTGCACTCGAGCGAGTACGTCAACGGCGATCCGTGGAGCGGTGGGACCGTACTCGTCGTGGGCTTCGGCAACTCCGCCTGCGAGCAGGCTCTCGACCTCAGTGAGCGCGGCGCCCATGCGCACCTGTCCGTCCGCTCCCCCGTCAATGTCGTGCAGCGCGATGTCCTCAGCATCGTGCCCGTGCTGCAGCTCGGCATCGTGATGCGGCACCTGCCGCCACGAGTCGCCGACACGCTCTCGTGGCCCCTCGTGCGGC
>JAPLBU010000436.1:0-1726 GCA_026392575.1 Actinomycetota bacterium
CGTGGCCGTGACGCGCGGCATCGCTGACACCAGCGTCTTCATTGCGCGGGAAGTCGGGCGCTCCTTGGATGTGTCGGCGCTCCCAGATGAACTCGCGATCTCGGTCATCACGGTCGGCGAACTCCGATCAGGGGTGCTGGCCGCTACCGGGGTCGAGCAGCGCGATCGTCGACTCGCCACCCTGTCGCGCGCCATGCTCCTTGACGCGCTCCCGATCGATGTCGCTATTGCTGAGACGTGGGCGCGACTGCGCGCATCACTTCTGGAGTCCGGCCAGCGCATCGGGGTGAATGATTCCTGGATCGCAGCGACCGCGCTCGCCCTCGGTGTCCCGATCGTGACGCAGGACCGCGACTACGACGGGATCCCCGGGCTGGGCGTCATTCGCGTCTGAGAGCGTGCCGCCTAGGAGAAGGCCCGCACCGGCCTGAGTCCGTGCGAGGCGTTCTTGCTGAGGCTGGAGCCGTTGTACTCGTACCACCCAGTGAAGAACTGGCACCAGGCGGAGTAGACACGGCCGCCCTCCGTGGAACTCCAGTAGCACCGATCAGGGGCGAACCCTCCGACACGATTCCTCTGCACGAACAAGGCATTGAGCTCATCTTCCGACGGCAGGAACCAGTCGGTCAGCCCACCACCGGCATACGCGTGGACTCGATAGGCCGCGCCGTACTCGCAACTCGACAGCATTGCAGCGGTATTCGCCGCGCCCATGCCCATCTCTGTTGAGGTAAAGACGGAACGGTAGTGGCCACACCACAGGTCCTCGGGATCCGCCGCACCGTCATTCCAACCGGCAGGTGCTGCCTCCAGAAAGCGGCCCCACGGCTGTTTGGATCCGGCGTCGTAGAACACGATGCCGCCACCTGGACCGGTGTCACCGATGCGGTAGCTGGGTGCCGCCGCACCAAGCATCGGTGCAGGGCTCTCGCTTCCGTCCGGAGCTACGGGGACAAGAGAAGGGTCAGCCGCGTCAGCGCTGGCTTCGACAGTGGGCACAGGACTGGTCGCAGCAGGATCGGACTCGGTCGACTCGGACACTGCCTCGTCTTCGGCCCCGTCGATGAACAGGGCTCCACTGATGAAGGTTGCGGGTGTCTGGATGTTGGGCAGGGAGACCGTCTCGACGGCATCGGGATGGGCGTCGGGCTCTCGGTGTAAGCGGGTCGCGGTGAAGGACAGGGTGCGTGCGGATTCGTCGTAGACCGGGTCAGTGACCTCGAGGACGATCGATGCCGGCATCGGTGACGCTGGTTCGGTGAAGGACAGCACGGCGTTCGGCGTGACCGGGCTGAACCAGTCAGCCCACCGGTTCTCGAAGTCCATGGTTGACAGCACGTACGCATGTCGCACCGGCCGGTCAGCGAACTGGGTCACGTACTCGCGCACGCCGGTCAGCGTCAATGTCAGGTTCTCGTCACCGCTGCCGGTGATGGTGCCGCCCTCCGAGTTCACCACCCACAGGTAGGAGACCGGGGCGGGACTCGTCGTGTCTGGCGGCGTTGAACACCCGCTGGCCAACAGGCCGAGGGTGGTGAGCAAGCTGAGCAGAGCGATCGATCGACGCATGACGTACCCCCAAGGGCGGCTGACCGCCACGTCCATTGGACACCCGCTCGCCTCAGGTGTCGCCCCCAGCCGCGCGCCTGACGGGACTATCCACGCGGTCTTGCCACCATGGGGACATGAGCGATGTCGTGAAGGTGACAGCGGGCGAGCGTCTGCC
>JAPLBU010000436.1:1812-4779 GCA_026392575.1 Actinomycetota bacterium
TCGACGGATTCATGGCCCATGTCCGCGATGAACGCGGCTGCAGTCCGCACACGGTGCGCGCCTATCGCGGCGACGTGACCGACCTGCTCGAGTTCTGCTCCATGCGCGGGGTGGCCGACGTGTCAGGCATCACGCTGTCGCAGTTGCGGGCGTGGCTCGCCCTGCAGAGTGCGCACGGCCGGGCGCGCTCCACTATCGCTCGGAGAGCCGCATCGGCCCGGGCCTTCACGGCCTGGTGCTACCGACGTGGGCTCACTCAGACGGATGCGGGGGACCGGCTGGCCAGCCCGCAGGTCTCACGAACCCTCCCGACGGTGCTGGACGCTGCTGAGGCGACGGCGCTGATGGACCACGCGGCCGTCGCGGCGGACGATGGAACGGCGATCGCGGCGCGTGACCGTGCCGTCGTCGAACTCCTGTACGCCACCGGGATTCGCGTCTCTGAGCTCTGCGCCATCGACATCGACGATCTTGATGATCATCGTCGGACCGTGCGTGTGCGCGGGAAGGGCGACAAGGAGCGCACGGTGCCCTATGGACTGCCTGCTGCCGATGCGATCGAGGCCTGGCAGCGGCTGCGCTCCACGATGTCTCAGGGGCGCGGCGGCTCTGCGCTCTTCGTCGGGGTCCGTGGTGGTCGCATCGACCCCCGGACGGTGCGGACGGCTGTGCATCGACTGGCCGTCGAGGCTGGTGTCCCGGATCTTGCGCCGCACGGCCTGCGGCACACGGCGGCTACGCACGTGCTCGAAGGCGGCGCCGATCTGCGCACCGTGCAGGAACTGCTCGGCCACGCGACGCTGGCCACGACGCAGCGCTACACCCACGTCTCGGTGGAGCGGCTGCGCGCCACCTTCGCCCAGGCCCACCCGCGTGCGGCCGCTGAGGTTGACGTCACGGCTTGAGGACGGCGGGCCGTCTGCCCATCAGGCTCAGCGGGTCCAGGTAGCCGTCGGCGGTCCGCAGGCCGATGTGCACGCAGCCGACCGCGCCGCCACAGTGCCCTCCCGCGGCAGCCAGGGTGCCGATGACGTCGCCGGCTCGCACTGCCTGCCCAACGGCAACGGTGGCGACCACCGGCTCGTAGGTCACCCGTCGGCTCCCCGGACCGGGCAGGGCGATGGCCACGACCGGCTTCCCGGCGATCGTGCCAGCGAAGCTGACGACGCCAGCCGCCATGGCCCGCACCTCCTGGCCGGTCCGGGCCGCCAGATCGACACCCCGATGCCCAGCGCCCCAGACGGAGCTCGGTGGCCGGAATACGGACAGGAGCGTCGGGTCGGCGACCGGCCACTGGCCGCCGGTGCCGATCGTCAGGAGCAGGAGGAGGGCCGGAATCATGGGGTCATCGTCGGCCGCTTCCGTCCCGTCCGGCCCCCTGCTGGGTCGGCTGGGGAGACCGGACCCGGGTGGCCGCAGCCTGTGGACGGAGCACCTCCCCTCAGGCCGTAGGATGGGGCCACCCGGAGGCCCGCCTCGGCAGTCACCCGGGAATTCACACGACCCAGACCGCGCAGCGCGCGGCCGAACGCCGGTCGGTCCCACCTCGGTGGGTCTCGGGCGTCGGGGGTCGTCAGGGGCACCGGTCAACCGACCGGGGCCGACAACCGACAGACGTCGGCTCTTCGGGGTCGGCGTGAACAGGAGTGCACCCATGGCAGTCGTCACCATGCGACAGCTGCTCGAGAGCGGCGTCCACTTCGGGCATCAGACCCGTCGCTGGAACCCGAAGATGAAGCGATTCATCTTCACCGAGCGCAACGGCATCTACATCATCGATCTGCAGCAGTCGCTGTCGTTCATCGACCGTGCCTACGAGTTCGTGAAGGAGACCGTCGCCCACGGCGGTTCGGTCATGTTCATCGGCACGAAGAAGCAGGGCCAGGAGGCCATCGCCGATCAGGCGACGCGCGTCGGGATGCCCTACGTGAACCAGCGCTGGCTCGGCGGCATGCTCACCAACTTCCAGACCGTTCACAAGCGCATCCAGCGCCTCAAGGAGCTCGAGGAGATCGACTACGACGTCGTCGCCGGCTCCGGGCTCACCAAGAAGGAACTGCTCGTCCTGCGTCGTGAGAAGGACAAGCTGGCCAAGACCCTCGGTGGCATCCGTGAGATGACCAAGATCCCGAGTGCCGTGTGGATCGTCGACACCAAGAAGGAGCACATCGCCGTCGGCGAGGCCCGCAAGCTGGGCATCCCTCGCCGACGCTGTCGCCGAGGGCCTGATGGCCCGCGCCGGTGGCGCTGTCAGCGGTGGCGTGGTGGCCGAGGAGCCGCTGGCTGAGTGGGAGCGCGAGCTCCTGGCTGTTGCCGAGGCTCCCGCCGTGGTCGAGGCTCCCGCCGAGGTCGTCGAGGTTGTTGTGGTCGAAGAGGCGCCCGCTGAGGCCGTCGTGGTTGCCGAGGTTGTCGTCGAGGCTCCGGCCGAGGCAGTCGTCGAGGCAGTCGTGGAGACCGCCGCACCCGAGTAGCGCCCTTCTCCGGCGGGTGCCAACGCACCCGCCGGAGTTCGGCTGTCCTGAACCAGGCCTGCGGGCCGTCACCCGAACGTGCACATCTGGAGGATGAGAAATCACCATGGCGACCATTTCCGCCGCTGACGTCAAGAAGCTCCGCGACCTCACGGCCGCAGGCATGATGGAGTGCAAGAAGGCCCTCGAGGAGACCGACGGCGACTTCGACAAGGCTGTCGAGCTGCTCCGCATCACCGGGTCGGCCAAGGCCGCCAAGCGTGGCGCCGAGCGCGAGGCCTCGAACGGGATGGTCGCCTCTTGCGGCAACGCCCTCATCGAGCTCCTCTGCGAGACCGACTTCGTCGCGAAGAACGAGGACTTCATCACGCTGGCTGGGGCCGTTGCGGCCGCCGCCGATGCCGGTCAGGTCGCTGACCGCGACGCTCTGCTCGGTGCGACGCTTGCCGACGGCCGCACTGTCGGCGACACCCTCGGCGAGATGGCCGGTGTCATC
>JAPLBU010000372.1 GCA_026392575.1 Actinomycetota bacterium
GAGTTGACCCACTGGTTGGTGACCGCGGTCATCTCGGGTGCATGGACGAGCAGCCCAGCGATGAAGGAGCGCGCCACCTTCGACAACTGGTACTCCGCACCAGCCTCGAAGAAGGCGTTGCGGTCACCTTCGAACAGCGACAGGTGGGTGTGCATCCCGGAGCCCGGATGGTCGACGAGCGGCTTGGGCATGAACGAGGCATAGAGCCCCTGCTCGAGTGCGACCTCCTGCACGACGAGCCGAAAGGTCATCAGGTTGTCGGCTGTGGTCAGCGCGTCCGCGTATCGCAGATCGATCTCCTGCTGGCCGGGCCCACCCTCGTGGTGGCTGAACTCGACGGAGATGCCCATCTGCTCAAGCATGGTGATCGCCTGCCGACGGAAGTCGTGCGCGACACCGTGCGGGGTGTTGTCGAAGTAGCCGTACCGATCGACGGGCACAGGTGTGCCGCCAGGGATCGGCTCGTCCTTGAACAGGTAGAACTCGACCTCGGGGTGCGTGTAGAAGGTGAAGCCAAGATCAGCTGCCTTCGTCAATGTCCGCTTGAGCACGTAGCGGGGATCCGCGTAGGACGGCTCCCCGTCGGGCATGAGGATGTCGCAGAACAGCCGCGCGACTCCCGGCCCCTCACTGCGCCACGGCAGCATGGAGAACGTGGCCGGGTCGGGCTTGGCCAGCATGTCGGACTCGTAGACGCGCGCGAAGCCCTCGATGGCAGAGCCGTCGAAGCCGATCCCCTCCGCGAACGCGCCCTCCAACTCGGCCGGGGCGATGGCGACGGACTTCAGGGTGCCAAGTACGTCGGTGAACCACAGTCGCACGAACCGGATGTCCCGCTCTTCGATCGTGCGCAGCACGAACTCTGCCTGCTTGTCCATGGACCCATAGTGGCCCTCCGTGTGTTACATCGGGGTTAACACAGGGCAGTAGGGTCGGCCCGTGGCGCCCATCCGCATCGCACTCGCCCAGGTCAACCCGACCGTCGGCGACCTCGCCGGCAATTCGGCGCTTGTTCGCGCGAGTGTCGCAGCGGCCGCCCGCCAGGATGCCCGGCTCGTGATCCTCCCCGAACTGGTCCTGACGGGATACCCCGTCGAGGACCTCGCGCTGCGACCCTCCTTCCAGGATGCCTCGCGGGCCGCGATGCGCGACCTGGCCGCCACGCTGGCCAGCGATGGCTACGGAAGCATCACCTGCCTCGTCGGCTACCTCGATTTCCTTGATGAGGGACCCAGCACGACGCCCGGTCGGCCACACCGAGCACCGGTCAACGCTGCCGCGGTCGTCCGCGATGGGCAGGTCGTTGCCCGCTACGTCAAGCACCACCTGCCGAACTACGGCGTCTTCGACGAGGCCCGCTACTTCGTGTCCGGCGACGAACCCCTCGTCGTGGATGTCGATGGCATCGCGGTGTCCATCGCGATCTGCGAGGACCTGTGGCAGGAGGGCGGCCCGGTCACGTGGGCGCGTGAGCGGGGTGCCTCCTTCCTGGCTGTGCTGAACGCGTCGCCCTATGAGCGCGACAAGGACGATGTGCGGCTCACGCTGTGCCAGCAGCGCGCCCGCGAGTCGGGTGCCGTCGTCGCCTACGCGAATCTCGTCGGCGGCCAGGACGAGCTGGTATTCGATGGCGACTCGCTCGTCGTCGCACCCGATGGCACCGTGCTCGCACGCGCACCGCAGTTCGAAGACGCACTGCTCATCGTCGATGTCGACTCGGCTGATCCGACGCCGTCCCCCGGCGCGATCGCACCACGACTCGACTCACACGCCGAGGTGTACGGCGCCCTCGTGCTCGCCCTGCGCG
The DNA here is from genome assembly GCA_026392575.1 of Actinomycetota bacterium. GTDB lineage: Bacteria > Actinomycetota > Actinomycetes > S36-B12 > S36-B12 > UBA10649. The sequence goes on from JAPLBU010000372.1 coordinate 1,808, forward strand.
ACTACGTCGACAAGAACGGCTTCCGCTCGGTGCTGCTGGGCCTCAGCGGCGGTATCGACTCCGCCCTCGTGGCGGCAATCGCCTGCGATGCGTTCGGGCCGGAGCGGGTCTTCGGGACATCCTTGATCGGGGCATAGCCGCCGACCGCGCCGCCGTAGATCGTGGAGTAGCCGACGGAGAGTTCGCTCTTGTTGCCCGTGGCGAGGACGAGATGCCCCTCGGCATTGGATAGGGCCATCAGCGTCGTTCCGCGTACGCGCGCCTGCAGGTTCTCCTCTGCGAGACCCGACAGGGTCAGGGCCGACTGGTAGGCGTCGACCATCGGAGCAATCGGCACGGTGCGGATGCTCACGCCGGTGCGGTCGGCGAGGTCGTAGGCATCGTCGACGGA
>JAPLBU010000080.1 GCA_026392575.1 Actinomycetota bacterium
GCTGTTCGCCGAGCGGATGGCTGGCGCAGCGAAGCGCTTTCCGCGAGCGGTCGGCCTCGAGCCGCAGTTCGCTGCGCTGCTGCCCGAGGTGCTCATCGGCCTGGGCCCCGACCAGTTCGCTGCGATGGCGGCTCGTGCTCTCGCACCCAAGCCCATCGAAGAAGTGTCGACAGCGCACATCCACATGCAGCGAGTCAGCGTGCGCGAGCAGGCGGCAATCATCGTCGAGCGCCTTCGCAAGCACCGCACGACCACCTTCCGCGCACTCATCGCCGACTGCGACACCACCCTTCTCGTCATCGGTCGGTTCCTGGCGCTGCTGGAGCTCTACCGCGAGCAGGTCATCGCCTTCGAGCAGATCACACCGCTCGGCGACCTGACGATCCGGTGGACCGGGACCGATGCGGGCGAGGTAGCGGTGACCGACGAGTTCGATATCGAACGCGATGTGGACCGAGCCGGCGAGACCGGCTCTGAGCTGGGCGGCGAGGCAGACACCGAGCTCTATGACGAGCCGCACGATGTGCCGGCCATGGCCGAGGATGAGGAGATGGCTGATGAGTGATCAGGTCGAGGTCGTCGAGGAGACGGTCGTGGACGAGGTCGTTGACGTCGTGGTTGACGAGGTGGTGGACGACGGCACGGAGGCCGACGTCGAAGAGGTTGGCATGGGCGCCCCGTCGCTGGGTGCTGCCCTCGAAGCCCTGCTGCTCCTGGCAGATGAGCCGATGTCGGTGATGGACCTGGCAGCCGCCGTCCGTCAGCCGGCGGAGGTCGTGGAAGGCGAGCTGCGTGCCCTGTCCGCTGACTACACCGAGTCGGGCCGTGGCTTCGACCTGCGTGAAGTCGCCGGCGGCTGGCGCTATTACACGCGCGCCGAATGCTCGCCCCTGGTTGAGCGCTATGTGCTCGACGGGCAGCAGGCCCGTCTCACCCAGGCATCGCTGGAGACTCTTGCCGTCATCGCCTACCGCCAGCCGATCACCCGCGGCCGCGTCAGTGCGGTGCGTGGAGTGAACGTCGATGGGGTCATCCGAACCCTGCTGACGCGCGGCCTGATCGCCGAGGCCGGGCACGACGGTGAGTCGGGCGCGCATCTGTATGTCACGACATCGCACTTCCTGGAGCGGATGGGCATCGCATCGCTCGCCGACCTCCCACCCCTGGCCGAGCACCTGCCCGACCTGGCCGATCGCGAGGATGTCCTCGTCTCCGTTGCGACAGGGGACTGAGCCCACATGGCTGATGACACAGGAGAGAATCTGATCCGATTGCAGAAGGTGCTGGCCACGGCCGGCATCGGAAGCCGTCGTGCGTGCGAGGCGTTGATCGAGCAGGGTCGCGTGGAGGTCGATGGCAAGCTCGTGACCGAGCAGGGCATGCGCGTCGATCCGCGCACTGCGGTGGTCCGTGTCGACGGAGAGCGGGTCCCGACGGCCCCGGACACGGCGGTCTACGCGTTCAACAAGCCGAGGGGCGTGATCTCGACGATGTCCGACGACGAGGGACGTCCCTGTGTCGGCGACTGGGTCGCCGGCCGCACCGAACGGCTCTTCCACGTCGGACGTCTCGATGCCGAGACCGAGGGGTTGCTCCTGCTGACGAACGACGGTGAGCTCGCAAATCGGCTCGGCCATCCGTCCTACGAGGTCGACAAGACGTACGTCGCCACCGTGCGCGGCCAGGTGCCGCCTCAGGCACTGCGGGCTTTGCGCGAGGGTGTGGAGCTGGAAGACGGGTTCGCGCAGGTTGATGCTGCACGGATCATGCAGAAGGCCCCCGATCGGACCCTGGTCGAACTGGTCATCCACGAGGGGCGCAATCGCATCGTCCGTCGGATGATGGAGGAGGTCGGCTACCCCGTCACCGAACTCGTGCGCACGCGCATCGGACCGGTCCATCTGGGTCAGCAGCGCCCCGGCATCATCCGGGCGATCACGGGCAAGGAGCTGCGCGAGCTGTACACGGCCGTCGGGCTGTAGCGGTCGCAGGCAGGTACCTCGCTACGCTGTGCCGGTCGTTCTGTCACGAGGAATCGAGGGGCCATGCCACTGCGCGGAATCCGTGGGGCGACCTGCCTGTCCGCCAATGACGCTACGGAGATGCGCGAGGCCGTGCGCGAGCTGCTCGGCGCGATCCTCGAGCGCAACACGCTGAGCTCGGACGACATCGTCAGCATCATCCTGACGGGCACGCCGGATCTCACGTGTGCCTTCCCAGCGGCTGGAGCCCGCGACTTCGGGCTCGTCGACGTACCCCTGCTGTGCGCTGCGGAGATGAACGTCGACGGGGCCCTCGAGCGCGTGGTCCGTGTCCTCGTGCATGCCGACATGCTCGGCCCGCGCTCCGAGATCCAGCACGTCTACCTGCGAGGCGCCGAGGTGCTGCGGCAGGACCTGGTTCAGTGACGCCGCCGGCCCCCGACGGCCTTGACGGGACCGTCCTGGTGGTCGGCACCGGGCTGATCGGCACGTCGGTCGCTCTGGCCCTTCGCCGCGCAGGTGTCGATGTCCTGCTGTCCGATGTCGACGACGTCACCCTTCGCGTGGCGCACGAGGCGGGCGCCGGACGGCCGCTGCAGACGGCGGATCGCCCGGCGGTCGTCATCGTGGCGGTGCCGCCGAGGCACGCGTCGCAGGTGCTCGCTGCCGCGTCGCGCGACTTCCCCGAGGCGACCTTGACCGATGTCACGTCTGTGAAGCAGGGCGTGCTCGCAGAAGCGGTCAGCCTCGGTGCAGATCCGACGCGGCTCGTGGGCGGCCACCCGATGGCCGGCCGCGAGGTGTCGGGAACTGCCGGGGCGCGAGCCGATCTGCTTGATGATCGACTGTGGGTCGTGACGCCCCTGCCGTCCAGTGGCATCGAGCACGTTCGAGCCGTGCACCGACTGGCAACGGCATGTGGCGCTTACCCCGTCGAGATGGGTGCCGCCGATCACGACACCGCCGTGGCCCTCGTCTCGCATACACCGCAGATCCTGTCCAGCGTGCTGGCCGCGCAGCTGATCGACGCCGACCCGGACCATGTGCGCATCGCGGGGCAGGGACTACGTGACATGACCCGCATCGCGGCAAGCAACGTGCCGATGTGGTCCGACATCCTCACTGCGAACCCCGGCCCGGTTGCCGATGTGCTCGACGGCGTGGTGGGCGAGCTTCAGCGCACGGTGCTGGCACTTCGCGAGATGGCCGAGACGGTGGGCACGGGTGACGGCACTGCCGTCGTCACGTAGGTGCTCGCTGCAGGGGTGGCGGGCCAGCAGCGCATCCCGGGCAAGCACGGCTCCGCCCCGTCGGCGTACCGCGAGATCAGCGTCATCGTGGCCGACAAGCCGGGTGAACTCGCGCGGCTGTTCGCGGCCATCGGCGATGCCGAGGTCAACCTCGAGGACATCCGCATCGAGCATGTCTTCGGGCGGCCCAGCGGCCTGGTCGCGCTGTTCGTGCGTCCCGAGGCCGGTGAGCGACTCATCGATGCGCTCGCGACGCACGGCTTCGACGTCCGAGCCTGACCCTGCGTCCGAGCGGGGTGGCTAGGCTCGGGGGATGCGCGCACCCGTCATCGCCGTGGATGGCCCGGCCGGATCCGGGAAGTCCAGCGTCTGTCGAGCTGTGGCGGCCCGCCTTGGCCTGCGCTACCTCGACACGGGGGCGATGTACCGCGCGATGACGTGGGCGATGCTGGATGCCGGCATCGACGTCGACGATGCGGATGCCGTGGCCGGTCACGCTGAATCCGTGCACATCGTCAGCGGAACTGACCCGGCCGAGCCGACGATCCACGTTGCGGAGACTGATGTCTCGGGTCCGATCCGTGGCGACGACGTCACGGCCGCGGTGAGTGCCGTCAGCGCCGTGCCATCCGTCCGCGAACGTCTTGTCGACATCCAGCGGGCCGAGGTCGCGGCGGCGCATGCGGCCGGCGACGGCATCGTCGTCGAGGGGCGAGACATCACGACGGTCGTCCTGCCCGATGCCGATGTGCGGGTATTCATCACGGCCGACCCATCCGTCCGCGCCGCCCGCCGCGCCGCGCAGGATGAGGGGCTCGGCAAGGACGGCGTCGACGTCCAGCAGACGCAGACCGATCTGCTCGCGCGTGATGCGAAGGACTCCAGCCGGGAGGCATCGCCGTTGGTGCTTGCGCCTGATGCTGTCGTCGTCGATACGACGGGCCTCACCCTCGACGAGTCCATCGACCGCGTGTGCGCCCTCGTCGACGCGCTGCCCGAGTAGTGGCATGACTGTCGAGGCGGAGCTGCCGTCCTGGAGCGGCGCAGCACATGCGCGGAACCTCGCCTCGGCAGCCATGCGCATGACGTACCGACTGCGGGCCCACGGCGCCCACCACGTGGGGACATCGGGTCCTCTGCTGATGGTCACCCGGAGCGAGGGCCTGCTCGTGGGCGCGATCCTGCACGCGAGTGCTCCTCGCCCCATTCATGTGCTGGCGAACGAGGCGATGACCACCGGTTTCCCGACCGCCGTCCTCATGCGGGCGGGGGACATCCCCGTGACCTTGCCCACGGCCATTGAGGCTCAGCGGATGGCCGTGGCAGCCTTGCGCGACGAGCGTGCTGTGGTCGTCGCGGGCGATTCGGTCCCCGTGGGGTACCTTGTTGGGGTGACCGGCGTCGATGTGATGCCGGTCGTGCTGCTCGGCGCGGATGGACGGGTCCCGACGGA
>JAPLBU010000040.1 GCA_026392575.1 Actinomycetota bacterium
CACAGGCCGCTGCTGACGCACAGGCCCTTTTCGCGACGATGCCTGAGCAGGCCGAGCTGCCAGCCGTCCTGGAGCAGTTGACGGCTGCCGCGACGGACGCCGGAATCAAGCCCCAGGACATCCAGACCATCAACGCCGCGATTCCCAACCCGATCGAGGCTGCCGCCGACAACTCAGCGTCTGGCATCAACCTGGCCCAGATGGAGATCTCCGTGACAGCCGAGGGCAAGCGTCAGGAGTCGCTCGCCTTCCTAGACAACCTCCAGGGCCTTGACCGAGCGCTGCTCATAACTTCGAACCGGCTGGCCAACGTGCCCACCGCCGATGCGCAGCCCGGATCATCCACGCGCGAAAGCCTCCAGGTGGTCGGCCAGATGTTCGTGCTCCAGTCGAAGCTGCCGGATCTGGTTCAGAAGGTCAATGACCTGCTGGCTGCAGCCGGGCGCACCACAACTCCCTAGACAGGTACCAGGCTGTCGCGCAGTCGACCGGCATCAGCCTCCGCAAGGCACGACCCGAGGGCTTCGCGGATGCGCTGCACGGCAGGTACGAAGCCGTCGGGCAATCCGGCCAGTTGCCCGACAGCGGTTGATGCGAGTTCCCAGCGAACGATCACCGACTGAAGACTCATGTCACCGACGGCAACAGATGACTCGACAAGATAGGCCTCGAGCCCGAGGAAATCACTCTCGTACGCGCTCTGGATCGCAGCAACGGTCTCGCCCCTGACGCGCTCGCTCTGCGCCACCGCCATCGCCGCTGCGGCTTCCCGGCGGCGGAGCAGAATGAAGGCCGCGGGGGTGAGCCCATTCAGCCGCTCCTGTACAGACGCCTCCACATCCGCCACGCTGGGCTCCTCGACGGTAGCGAGGTACGACAGCCCCGACCAGCCCGCCTCGATGCTGCTGCGCAGTGCCGGATCGCATTCGGCAAGCAGACCGTCGCGGGCCGCCCGGATGACATCACGACAGGTTGGCCGGTCGACCAGAGGAGGCGTGGCCCGGTTGAGACCGCTGAACAGGGCATCCGCGACGCGGTAGAACTGCCGCTGCGGCGTGGTCGACATCACCAGAATCCGCTCCCACAGCACGGCCTGCACAGCGAAGATGTCGCCGCCCCACGCGGTCGCGAGTGCAGACACTGCATCGCCCGCGGTCGCATACGACATGGCCGCATGCTCGAGCGTGCGCGCGTTGGCCAGGCACTGGCTGTAGAACTCCTCAGCCGAGCGCTTGCCGACGTCGGACATGGAACCTCCGTGACGAGTGCCGGACTGGACAATACGAGACGAGCCTATCGACACGGCCGACTTCTCGGACTACTACTCGGCTAGGACGACGAGGCGCCGAACGTCTCGGGTGTCCGCCGTCGTCACCTCGTACGTGACGACGATCAGGCCGGGCTGGGTGGTGGTCAGGGTGACTTGGGACCCGGAAGGAGTCATCGTCACCTTGGTCGCATCAGGAGCGGATGCAAGCTTCACGTTCTTCACGGTTGCCCCGACATCGTCAGGACGCAGCAACTGCCACGTGGTCGGGGTGCTGAGCCCCTCGCGCTCGACAGTCATCTCACCCATGCGCTCCTTGCCCCATGGCTCGTCCGACAGCTCGAGCATGTACGGCGGTGTGCGCAACTTCAGCCGGTCGTCGTACTTGTACATCTTGCCGTAGCCGCTGGTACCGCTGATGCCGACCGCGCAGCGGTACTTCTGCGCGATGGAGCCCCACAGGTAGATGTTGCCGTTCGAGGTGCTCAGGTCGTACCCCTGCGACCCCCAGCACTTCTGGATGGCCAGCAGTGCGAAGTTGTAGATCGGGTTCGTGGCGTTGGTGGACTTCCAGTCACCGACCCATGCGCTGGCCGAGGTCACCGGTCGGTACGCATAAGAGAACTTGGCGGCAGCAATGCCCAGGACGCTGAGCGATGTCGTGCTCGGACGGCCGTAGTCAGCGCTCGCCGTGGTGGCCGCCGCGTTGAACAGGCTCGAGTCGCGCAGGCTGCTGGTGAGGACCACATTGTTGTCCGTCGCCAGCATGATGGCGCCCTTGTACGCACCCTGCACGTAGAGGTCGCCGTTCGCGCAACCGGTGCCGTACCAAGGCGAGTTCACGTCGGCGAGCTCGGAGGGGAACCCCTTGTAGGTCGAGCCGGCATTGAAGTAGGCCTTGTCGGTGGCATCGTTCGGGATCACGAACGGGTACTTCTTGCCGCTCTTGAGGGTGCAGGTCGGCTCCGTGCCGCTGGTCCACCGGTTCTGCTTCTCCCAGTAGTACTTCTGCAGCGGGTCGGTGTAGTTGAGGCTCGGGTTGTCGACCTCTGTGCTCGGGTGGACGTTCTGCACATAGATGACCAGGTCGGAGAAGTCGGTAAGCGCCACCTTCTTGGTGACCTGGCTCGTCGCTGCGCTCTGCAACGTGGTGCCGTCAGCGCCATCACAGCCCGCGCGAGTCTTCTTCGTATCCGGACTGGTGACGTACATATATCCGATCCCGCCCTCCTCGGAGAACCGGATACGTGTCGGGCCAGTGAAGATGCAGCCGGTCTCTGCCGCCCGCTGCTTGAGCAGATCCGGGCTCGGCGGCAGGTCCAGGACCGAGTCGTAGAGGGGGTTGCGCTGGGTCGAGTCGGTTCCGCTGATGGACCAGGAGTCGCCCTGATATTGCGATGGCGTCCCTGCCGAGACCGCACTGCTGGCGATGAACCGGTGGTTGTCGGGGCATCCCGGGTCCGATGAGCCGGTCACCTTGCGACAGGACGAGGTGATCCCGTTCACCTGAAGGGTGCTGGCCAGGCTGGTGTTCTCCAGCCACCAGACATCGTTGGTGTGCACCGCGCCGATGAGCCGCTCCGATGCGAAGATACCGGCCCACTTGCAGAACCGCAGGTTGCGTTGCGTGCCGTTCACGATCGCACCCGTTGTGCTGACAGTGACCGGGCCGGATTCCGACCACCTCCGGGAGCAGAGGGTCGCGGCGATCTCCTGGTAGGTCTTGCCCGACGTGCCGTACAGCGTGCTGGGATAGACGCCGGGGGTATCCGGCGATGGGGTCTCGATATCGCTCATGTACACGTAGTCGAGGGTGGACCGCTTGGACAGCACAGCCTCCACCGTCCGGGTGACATCGCCGGAGCGACCCGTCGCATATGCGCGGACCTCACCCACCGCGCCAGATTTCGTCCCGTCGATCGCGTAGGTGAACTCGCTGTTGGTGTTGCCGCCCGGCACCGGTACCCACCCCTTGAGAGCCAGATTCGTCGTGTCGGCCTGCACGGAGGCAATCGTGCCCACCGCGATCCGGGCCTGCAGGTCGGCAAGCCCTGCCTCGGCTGCGGCCAGGGCGGAGTACGAGTGCTCGCTGCGATCGGAGGGCACCACCTGGTTGACGACCATCTGCGAGACCGCCAGGACTATGCCCATCATCAGCAGGCCCCACGCCATCACAAGGATCATCGCCACGCCGGAGTCGTCGTCCGCCCTCTTCTTCATGCCAGATTCACCAGCTTCACCGCTTGAGTGACCATGCTGCCAGGCAGCGAGGGATCACCGATGGAAACCACGAGCGACTCGGGTACCTCGACAGCGCCGAGGGTGAGCGGACCCGACCCCCCCGGCGTCACTTGACGACGCGTGGTCAGGCAGTTGGTGGTCGGCGTGCAGGCGTAGTACTTGAGGTTGAGCGCCGACCCGGTCACGCCTTTCGGTACGCGCAGCAGGATTCGACTGGTCTTGGTCACCGGGAGAGTCGTCCAGTCCCAGACCCCGTTCAGCACTCGGGGCGTCGTGACATCCGACATGACCCAGGTTCCGCCATCCGGAGCCGCCTTTGAGTACACCCGCACCTTGTAGGGCACGTCCTCCTTCGTGCCGGTGCCGGAGTAGGAGTAGACCGTGACCGCCGTCGCCGTTGCCTCTGGCATCGCATTCACGACACCGTCCGGAGAGTCGGCATAGCGCAGCAATCGGCCCGTCCACTCCATCGCGTTCTGCGACTCCTGCTGGATAGACGAGCGGCTGGTCGCCTCGCGGATCGCTGAGAAGCCCGACAATGTGGTGGCTCCGACGATGACCATGAGCACGCTGAACACGCCGACGGCGGTCATCAGCTCGATCAGCGTGAAGCCCTCGTCACCTCGGTGGGCGGCACTCGGCGTAGTTCGGTGGTCGGTCATGGCCGTGTTCATGGCGTCGGGGACGGGGAAGGGGAGCCCGACGGACTCGGCGAGGGACTGGCGTCGAGATTGGCCAAGGTGAAACTGACGACCGTGATGGGCTCCTCGGCCCCGGCCGCCGGCGGTGCGAGCGGGGCGACCAGCGGCTGAGTCTCGGTGAGTGCCGTGAACGTCCAGTCGCCGTTGGGCAGCCCCACACGCAGGATGCCGTTGGCATTCGACCGACCGATGGGGATCGCGGTAGTCGTGCAGCCCGTCCCACCCTTGTGTTTCACCGTGACTGGCGTGTCCGCAGGCAGGCCGCGCAACTTCACCGGGCGCACGGTCAGCGCCGCGGCCACCTGGTCCCCGGGGATGAAGTCAAATGCCTGCCGGGCACTCGCGTACACCTGCGGGTCGGCATCCGCACAGTCACCCGGCCAGGCCGCAAAGCCACTCAACGTAGGCCATTGGCCGGCCACGGTGGTGCCCACGGCTCCCGTGTGCAGCGTGGCGCCGGTCTCGCTGACCTGCCACTGCACCGGCATGCCCGCAACGAGTGGGAAGTCGGCCAAGGAACCTGCAAAGGCGATGCCGGCGGCTGCGGCGTACTGGAAACTCGGCTTGGCCAGGCTGTCCTGGTCGAGCGGCACCGTCGCCGTCGTGCCCGTAGGGCTTGACGAGACGTAACCCGACTTGCTGATGGTCACATGCAGGCTGCTGGGAGCGGTGAGCTGCGGAATGAACAGGCAGCCGTCGTCACCGGTGATGTGGATGAACGAGTTCGTCGGATGGGCCGTGTCGACGGCAGTGATGGTCACACCGCTCACCGGGTCGCCGTTCTGGTCCTTCACGGAGATCGCAGCCGCTGCCGTACCCGACGTGGAAGCGGCGGCATCCGGGGCGATCACGGTGTCGATCGACGAGGAGCCGTCGACATCCGGGCTGGTGACTTCGACATGCACCCGCACGTAAGCCTGTCCGGGGGTGGCGGCGTCACATGCGCTGGCGGTCTGGCCGAGCCCGACCCACTGCGCAGACGTCTCGACGATGAAGTCCGATCGGGTGCCGGGCGGCGCAGTGGTCGACAGGCCTGGCGTGATGCCAGCGGCACCGAGCAGACGCAGATACTCGACCTGCGAGCGAGCCACGTTGGCCGTCAGAACCCGCTCGTTGTTCTGGTGAACCGTCTTGAGGGCGGTGATGATGATGGTGAAGGTAGCCGTGGAGATCACGGCGAAGATGAAAACGGCCGCGAGGACCTCGACGAGGGTGAATCCACCCTCGCCTGCCCATGCCCGCAGGCGCGATGTGCGCGCGCGGCGCTTCTCGGCCATTGCCCACTCCTTCAGACCGGTCCGCGATCTGACGCGCCGGTTCCACTATGGGTTTCGGACCAGATGGCCCCGGACTGGTGCCCCGGGGGGAGCGAGTTCCACCGATCAGCCCTGGGAGGACGCCCCGGAGCCCTTACCCGGTTTGTCGGCCTTGGCGGGCTTGGCGGGCTTCTTCGGCAGGTCCAGCCTCCCGACGATCCGCTCCCCCGCCAGCGGGATGACCCGTCGCACGCCCAGCAGGTTCGCGGCATCGGTGCCGGTGAACGGCTCGACGTGAGCCACGCTCCCGCACGAGTTGGTGTGGGCCATCATCGGCACCCCGCCCTTCTCCTGCGGGCCGAGGTACATCACGACATGCCGGTAGGGGCAGACCTCGCCAGTCGGACAGGTGTCGTAGAGCACCAGGTCGCCGGGGCGAATCTCGGCGGGCGGGATGATCGCGTAGTGGGGGTCGAGGGAGGCCCCGTCCCACGGCACCATGTTGCGGGTCGACGGCGCCCAGCCGTCACCGGCCGTCCTGAGGCCGGCACCTTCGGCATAGGCCCGCGATACGTAGGACGAGCAGTCGTAGCGCCACGCCTCGAGTCGGCCGATGCCCTCGCAGGCATAGGGCGCACCGAGGCGCACCAGGGCCCACTTGATGGCGAAGGCTGCCTGCGGGCTGGATGCCGTTCGCACCGCGATGCCGCACAGCTGCTTGATGTTGATCCCGGCCGGCACGGTCCCTTCCAGAACAGCCTTCGGGCAGCCGTTAGACCCGACCACTGTCTGCGGCGCCGCGACGCTGACGAGCTTCTGCAGTTCCTTCTGGTCGGACTTCAGCTCCTTCTTCGTCTTCTTCAGGGCCTTACGCACGACATCGACCCGGTTGCGATCCTCA
>JAPLBU010000069.1:0-442 GCA_026392575.1 Actinomycetota bacterium
TTCACCGGTGTGCCCGTGGTCGTCGACCTGGCGACGATGCGCGAAGCCTTCGTCGAGCTTGGGGGAGACCCAGAGAAGATCGAGCCGCTTGCTCCCGCTGAGCTCGTCATCGACCACTCGGTGATTGCCGACTTCTTCGGGTCCGCGGATGCCGAGGAGAAGAACGTTGAGCTCGAGTACGAGCGCAACCGCGAGCGCTACCAGTTCCTGCGCTGGGGCCAGGGCGCATTCGAGGAGTTCAAGGTCGTGCCGCCCGGCATGGGCATCGTTCATCAGGTCAACCTCGAGACTCTCGCCCGCGTGGTCATGGCGCGCGGCGGCCAGGCCTACCCCGACACCGTCGTCGGCACCGACTCGCACACCACGATGATCAACGGCCTGGGCGTGCTGGGCTGGGGCGTCGGCGGGATCGAGGCCGAGGCAGCGATGCTGGGCCAGCCCG
>JAPLBU010000069.1:468-7449 GCA_026392575.1 Actinomycetota bacterium
CGATGCTCATTCCGCGTGTCGTCGGCTTCAAGCTCACCGGTGAACTGCCCGCGGGTGCCACGGCCACCGACCTCGTCCTCACCATCACCGAGATGCTGCGTAAGCACGGCGTGGTCGGCAAGTTCGTCGAGTTCTGCGGTGAGGGCGTAGGAGCCGTCCCGCTGGCGAACCGCGCGACTATCGGCAACATGTCGCCGGAGTACGGGTCAACGGTCGCGGTCTTCCCGATCGACGAGGCCACGATCGACTACCTGCGGCTCACCGGTCGCTCCGTGGAGCAGATCGCACTGGTCGAGGCGTACGCCAAGGAGCAGGGCCTGTGGCACAACGCTGCCCACGAGCCGGTCTACTCGGAGTACCTGGAACTCGACGTCTCGACCGTCGTGCCGTCGCTCGCCGGCCCGAAGCGCCCGCAGGACCGTGTCCTGCTGAGCGAGTCGAAGACTGCTTTCGAGACCGCCCTTCACGCCTACACGAAGTCTCCCGCCGCGGTTGTCGAGACGACGATCAACGGATCCCCGGTCGAGATCGGCCACGGCGCAGTCGCGATCGCCGCGATCACGTCCTGCACCAACACCTCGAATCCCTTCGTCATGATGGGCGCCGGCCTGCTGGCGAAGAAGGCGGTAGAGCGCGGCCTGTCCCGCGCGCCGTGGGTCAAGACGACCCTCGGGCCCGGCTCCAAGGTCGTCACTGACTACTACGAGAAGGCGGGCCTGCTTCCGTACCTCGAGCAGCTCGGCTTCAACGTCGTCGGCTACGGCTGCACGGTCTGCATCGGCAACTCCGGCCCGCTGATCCCCGAGGTGAGCGCGGCCGTCCATCAGTCGGATCTCGCGGTGGTGTCCGTGCTGAGTGGCAACCGCAACTTCGAGGGTCGCATCAGCCACGACGTGAAGATGAACTACCTCGCGTCACCTCCGCTGGTCGTCGCATACGCGATCGCCGGCACGCTGGACATCGACCTGGCGACCGAACCGCTTGGCTTTGACGAGGCAGGCAACGGCGTCTTCCTCGCCGACATCTGGCCGACCGCTCAGGAGATCCAGTCGCTCATCGACTCGTCGATCCACGCCGACATGTTCGAGGCCCGCAATGCCGACATCTTCGCGGGCGACAGTCGCTGGCAGGAGCTGCATACGCCGAGTGGCGACGTCTTCAAGTGGGATCCGAAGAGCACCTACGTGCACAAGCCCCCCTACTTCGAGGGCATGACCGTCGAGACCACGCCGGTCCACGACATCACAGGTGCTCGCGTCCTGCTCAAGCTGGGCGACTCGGTCACGACCGACCACATCTCGCCGGCCGGGAACATCAAGGCCGACAGCCCCGCAGGTGCGTACCTCACCGCTCACGGTGTCGACAAGGCCGACTTCAACTCCTACGGCTCACGTCGTGGCAACCACGAGGTGATGATCCGCGGCACGTTCGCGAACATCCGCCTGCGCAACCTCATGCTCCACGGCGTCGAGGGCGGCTTCACGGTCGACTTCACCACAGCCGACGACATGACGGTCCCGATCTATGACGCAGCGATGGCCTACGCCAAACACCACACGCCGCTGGTGATCCTGGCGGGCAAGGAGTACGGCTCGGGGTCCAGCCGCGACTGGGCTGCCAAGGGCACGGCACTCCTCGGCGTCAAGGCCGTCATCGCGGAGTCATACGAGCGCATCCATCGTTCGAACCTGATCGGCATGGGCGTGCTGCCGCTGCAGTTCGCACCCGGCGTGAACGCCGACACGCTCGGCCTGCAGGGCGACGAGGTTTTCACGATCCACGGGATCACGGCCCTCAACGACGGCGTGACGCCGAGCGAGGTCGACGTCGAGGCGGTGGCGGCCGATGGTCGGACCGTCGAGTTCGCCGCCCATGTGCGCATCGACACCCCCGGTGAGGCCGACTACTACCGCCATGGCGGGATCCTGCAGTACGTGCTGCGGTCGCTGCTCTAGGTGCGATGACGGCGCGGGTGCCGGCTGGCTGGCCCAAGGACCTTCCCCCGGCAGGAACAGACGAGTTCACTGACAAGGTGGCTGGCTGGCTGCTCGATCGCGGGCCGGCTGATCTGCGTGCATCTGTGCTCCGGCAGTGGCCGTTGGCGTTGGCGCGCTACCTCGGGCACCTGATCGAAGCTGAATTGGCGGGCACGCGCACGGCGTACGCGACCGCGCGGGTCGAGCTCGGTTCGGTTCTCGCGCCCGATGAACTCACCTCGGTGCAGCAGGCACTCGAGGCCGAAGGGGCCCGCCTCATTCAGGTGCAGCGCGAGATCACACTGGTGGAGCAGGCACTCCGGGCAGGTGTGCGCGAGGAACCTTAAGTCGTTGGGACTCCACGTTCCGAGCCGTCGCAAATGTCAGACCCCCGGCGTAGCGTCGTGGCATGTTGGACATCGACCCGTTCACCGCGAGCCCGCGGGAGCTGCTGGCGTCGGTCGAGGACATCGAGCCCGGCCCCTTCGCAATGGCCATCCTGCTGATGATCGATCGCAGTCGGTTGAGCGGCGAAGACGCCATCACCTTCCTTCAGGTGCATGAGCGGGTGACGTCGTGGTGGGCATCCATCCAAGCCGAGGCTCTGGTGGCCGCGGCGAGTCCCGCCCGCATGATCGACGAGTTCACCATCCTCGACGCCGATGATGGACGTGCCGAGGAGCGCACGATCCGCATCCATGACGCGGTGCGCGACGAGGTCTCCGCAGCACTGCGCTGGTCGCCCTCGACCACCCAGGGCCGCATCGACACGGCCCGCCTGCTCCACGGACCTCTGGTACCCACTCGCGAGGCACTGGCCCGGGGAGAGATCTCCGCTGGCCATGTGAGCGTGATCGTCGAGGCGGCGCGGCGGCTGCCCGGTCTGTGGTCCACGGACACCGACGAGGTGCAGGAGTTCGCCGACCACTGCCAGGCATTTCAGCAGCGCGTGCTGCCGATCGCCCGCCGCGGCACCCTGTCGATGACGCGTCAGGCGGCCAATCGGTGCGTGCTCACGATCGATGCCGAGGGGCAGCGTCGGCGGCGTGACCTGGCACGCTGCACCCGCGATGTCTGGGTGGTCGATGAGCCCGACGGGCTCAGCACCCTGATGGCCCGGATGTCGACGGAGCATGCGCACGCCGTCAAGGCCGCGTGCGATGACGCTGCTCGGATGGCTGGCCAGTCCACTGGGAACGGTGTGGCTGGTCCGATGGCCGCGGTCCCGACGATCGGGGAGGCACGTGCGGACGCGCTGCTCCGGCTCGTGCTGGGCGCCTCGGATTCGCCTTCGTCTGACCCGGCGTCGAGCGAGCCGGGGGTGCTCCGCGCCCATCTCGAAGTGATCGTGCCCCTCGACGTCCTGCTGGGTGAGTCCGACGGTCCGGCGGAACTGCTGGGCGCTGGAGCCGTATCCGCCGCGGTCATTCACGACCTGCTGGCTGGTCCGCAGGTGGCCCTGATGATGCGTCGTCTCCTGATCGACCCGGCCAGCGGCGCCCTGGTCGATGTCGGGAGGCAGACCTACACGGTGCCCGACCGACTCAGAGCCTTCATCGTGGCCCGTGACCGCACCTGCCGGTTCCCTGGCTGCCAGCGCCGCGCTGCGAACTGCCAGATCGACCATGCGGTGGCCTGGCAGGACGGCGGCGGCACCGATGCCGCGAACCTGGGTGCCCTGTGTGTCCGTCACCATCAGCTGAAGACCCACGCCGGCTGGAAGATCCTGGACAGCGATGCGGCTGGCGGGTGCTCGTGGCTCTCACCCCACGGTCGGCGTTATCGGCGTGCGGGACCTGCGCGCGGCGGCGCGGATCCTCCTCAGATCGCCTAGAATCGTCAGGTGACCCTACTGGCCGGTATCCGCGATCCCCGCGATGTCCGAGCCCTCACTCCGGAGCAGCTTCCCGAGCTCGCCGCGGAGATCCGATCCTTCCTCGTCGAGAAGGTCTCGGCGACCGGTGGACACCTCGGTCCGAATCTGGGAGTGGTTGAACTCACGATCGCTCTGCACCGCACCTTCCGGTCACCCGACGACATGATCGTCTGGGACACCGGTCATCAGGCCTACGTCCACAAGATGCTGACCGGCCGGGCCGGTGACTTCGACCGGCTGCGGCAGCGCGGTGGCCTCTCCGGCTACCCGAGCCGCAGCGAGAGCGTGCACGACCTCGTGGAGAATTCGCATGCGTCGACCGCGCTGTCCTATGCGGATGGCCTAGCGAAGGCGTGGGAGCGCCGTGGGCTCCTCGGCGCCCAGCATGTCGTGGCCGTGATCGGCGACGGGGCCCTCACCGGCGGCATGGCCTGGGAGGCGCTCAACAACATTGCCGGGTCCGACCGGCCGGTCGTCATCGTCGTCAACGACAACGCGCGCTCCTACTCGCCGACCATCGGCGGGCTTGCTCACCACCTCGCGACCCTGCGCACGACCCACGGTTACGAGAAGTTCATGAACTGGGGCAAGCGAGTCCTGCACCGCACTCCCGTCGTCGGTGAGCCGATCTATGGCGCGCTGCACGGCATGAAGAAGGGCGTGAAGGACGTCGTCGCCCCGCAGGGCCTGTTCGAGGACCTCGGGCTGAAGTACATCGGCCCGGTCGACGGTCATGACGAGCAGGAACTCGAGTGCGCTCTCAACCGCGCGAAGGCGTTCCCCGGTCCGGTCATCGTCCATGCGATCACGCACAAGGGCTACGGCTACGCACCGGCCGAGCACGACGAGGCCGACCGATTCCACGGGGTGGGCGTCATCGATCCGGACACCGGGAAGCCGCTCAATGCTGGCGGCCCGTCCTGGACGGCTGCGTTCTCCGAGGAACTCGTCCAGATCGGTGAAGAGCGGCCAGACATCGTGGCGATCACGGCAGCCATGCTCGGACCGACCGGCCTCGACCGGTTCAGCGAGCGGTTCCCAGATCGCACGTACGACGTCGGCATCGCTGAGCAGCATGCCGTCACGAGCGCCGCGGGGATGGCGTATGGCGGACTGCACCCCCGTCGTGGCCCTGTACGCGACGTTCTTGAACCGCGCCTTCGACCAGGTGCTGATGGACTGCGCCCTGCATCATGCGGGTGTCACATTCGTCCTCGATCGCGCGGGCATCACGGGCGACGACGGCGCCAGCCACAACGGCATGTGGGACATGGCGATGCTCCTGGTGGTTCCCGATCTGCGCATCGCCGCCCCGCGCGATGAGCTCACCCTCCGCGCGGAACTGCGCGAGGCCGTTGCGGTCGACGATGCGGTAACCGTGGTGCGATTCCCCAAGGGTGCGTTAGGCCCCGCGATCCCCGCTCTCCGTGCCAAGGACGGATATGACGTCATCGCCGAGTCGGGCAGCCCCGAGGTGGTCATCGTCGCGGTGGGTGCCTTCGCGCCACTGTGCATCGATGTCGCGGAGCGGCTGAAGGCGCAGGGCATCGGTGTCATCGTCGTCGATCCACGCTGGGTGAAGCCGGTGCCGGTTTCGCTGGTCCCCTTGGCGGCGGCAGCGCGCCTGGTTGTCGTCGTTGAGGACGGCATCCGGGTCGGGGGAGTTGGGTCTGCCGTCAGTCAACTGCTGCGTGACTCCGGTGTGGAGGTCCCGGTCAGCATCATCGGCGTACCCGATCGCTTCCTCGTTCAGGGCAAGCGAGCCGAGGTCCTCGCGGAGTGCGGGCTGACGGCGCAGGACATCTCGCGAACCATCGTCGAGACGGTGGCACGGCGGGCGGATGCGGATCCCGAGGAAGCGTCGGTCGAGACCGACACCACCGACAGTTCGCTCAGGTAGTAACCAGCCACTCGACGACCTGAGTGGCCGTCCAGCCATCCGGGTAGATCTCCAGGAGCTGGCGAGCAGCATTGGTATCCGAGCCGAGGGTCACGATCGGCAGTTCGCGGTAACCGTCCTTGCGGGTCTGTCCAAGCCCGACCGAAGCCGTGAGGCCGTTGCAGACGCACGCACGGCCGATGGTGTCCTCAGCGGTGCCGTCCTTGCGCTCGTACATGTGCTCGGGCTCGGCCGCGCATCGGTAGCCGACGACATCATCCGGCCGCAGGTACGGCGTTCGGAGGAACCCGAGGTCACACAGGCGCGGACGCCCGACCATGATCGCGCGATCGGAGATGGTGCCCTCGATCTCTGCGACCTTGAACGGGAAGCCGGTGGGCGAGGCCAGCGGATCAGTGCGAACGTGCAGGGAATCGTCGCGGATGCCGTCGAGCAGGGCATTGCGAATGTCGTCGACGAGTCCGGAGTCGGTCGAGAGCGCGAAGACCGTGCCGACCTGCACGCCATGGGCGCCGGCCGCACGGGCCTCACGCAGCGCCGTCGGTGTGCCGGCCGCACCGGCGAGCCAGAACGGCATGTCCAGGGCGGCGATCTTCGCCAGGTCGGGCTCATCGCGCGGACCGAAGAGCAGTTCGCCCTTCTCGTCGATGACGCTCTTGCGCGGCGGAGCGTTGTGGCCGCCGGCAGGGGGGCCCTCGACGACGAAGCCGTCGGGACGGATGTCCTCGTCGCGGGCGAGGAAGGCCGCCAGCACGTGGGCGGAGACGATGGCCAGGAACACGGGGCGCGTCAGGGTCGGCAGGCTCGGCCCGACGACATCACTCGCATCGAGGTCGAGGGTGAAGCGGTCCGCGTCGGCGCCATCGACATCGATGGGCAGGTGCACGATCCGGCCGGCGGCCAGGTCGTTCAGGGTGCGCGGGATCTCGCGCGGCACACCGGCTCCCATCAGGACGACGTCGACCCCGGCGATCATGGCGCCGAGGAGGGTTGCCGGAGTGGAGAGCTGGATCTTCTCCAGGCAGTTGATGCCGACGAGCCCGTCGTGACCCTCCTTGGCAAGCCACACCTCGACGAAGCCGCCGAGCACGACGAGCTCCACCGTTGCGCGATGCGGGGTGATCGTCAGATGAGAGATGGGGGAGTACGGCGTGCCCTCGGGACGCCCGCCCTCCCGGAAGAACCGGCTGATGGCCCGCTCGGCCATCTCCTGGTTCGGGAAGTCCGCC
>JAPLBU010000069.1:7543-16436 GCA_026392575.1 Actinomycetota bacterium
CGTAGGTTACGGTACCGTAGGTTGCCCGGCTGTTGCACCCTTGGGACAGCCGTGTTTAGCGGCTATTGCGGAACCGAGGCGACGCCCGGAGCGAGGAAGCGCCGACCAGCAGCCCGCTCGGCAGCCCCGCTGCGGTCCAGGTACGGCGTGATGCCACCGAGCCAGAACGGCCACCCGGCACCGAGCAGCATGCACAGGTCGATGTCCTGGGCCTCGGCGACGACACCCTCGTCGAGCATTCGGCGGGCCTCATCGGCGAGCGCGTCGGCTGCCCGGGTCCGCACCTGCTCCTCGGTGAGAGGCGAGTCGCCCTGCACCAGCATCGCGGCGATCTCGGGATCGACGATGTAGGTGCCGTCGTCCTGCTTCATCCAGATGGCCGTCTTGCCCGCCGCCACGATGTTGCGCATGTTCTCCGACACGTGGAAGCGCTCCGGATAGGCCGCGTGCATCGTCTCCGACACGTGGAAGGCGACTGCCGGTCCGACGAGTCGCATCAGGTTGAACGGCGACATGGGCAGGCCCAGCGGATCCACCGACCGGTCAGCGACGGCGATGTCGGTGCCCTCGTCGACAGCCTTGATGACCTCGCCCATGTAGCGGGTCAGGAGTCGGTTGACGACGAATGCCGGCGCATCCTTGACGAGCACGCAGGACTTCTTGAGCGACTTGCCCACGGAGAATGCCGTAGCCACGGTCGCATCGTCGGTCTGCTCGGCCCGTGCGATCTCCAGCAGGGGCATCAGCGCGACGGGATTGAAGAAGTGGAATCCGACGACCCGCTCGGGATGGGCGAGATCGGCCGCCATGTCGGTGACCGAGAGTGACGAGGTGTTGGTGGCCAGGATGCAGGTGTCGGAGACGATCGCCTCGACCTCGGCGAATACCTGCTTCTTGACCGCGAGATTCTCGAAGACCGCCTCGATCACGAAGTCGGCATCCGAGAAGGCTGCCTTGTCGGTCGATCCCGTGACGAGCGCCGACAGGCGATTGGCCTTGTCCTGGGACAGTCGGCCCTTGGTCACCTGGCCCGCGAGGTCGGCGCGGACGAACTCGAGACCCTTGCCGACGCGTTCGGCATCGAGGTCGGTCATGACGACAGGCACCTGCAGGCGCTTCGCGAACAGCAGGGCAAGCTGGCTCGCCATGAGTCCTGCACCGACAACGCCGACCTTGGTGACCGGGCGGGCCAGCGACTTGTCGGGCACACCGACCGGCTTCTTCGCACGCTTCTGCACCAGGTCGAAGGAGTAGAGCGAGGCGCGCAGGTCATCGCCCATGACTAGGTCGGCCAGCGCCTCGTCCTCAGCGGTGAAGCCCTCGTCGCGTGATGTCGTACGAGCCGCACTGACCAGATCGAGGGCGCGATACGGAGCAGGAGTTGCACCGTGAATGCGGTCATCGAGCATCGTGCGGGCGATGCCGACGATCGTCTCCCAGCTCTCGCGGTCGGGCTCGGGTCGTGGAACGACAATCGACGCGTTCACGACGTCGGCGGCCCAGCGGATGGACTGCTCGAGGAAGTCGGCTGACTCGAAGAGCGCATCGACAACGCCCAGGCGAAGGGCGTCCTTGGGCTTGAGCTGCTTGTTCTGCTGCATCGGGTTGGCGATGATCACCTCAAGCGCGTTCGCCGGCCCAATGAGGTTGGGCAGCAGCCACGCGCCGCCCCAACCCGGGATCAGGCCGAGGAAGACCTCGGGCAGCGACATCGCTGCCGCGCCCCACGACATGGTGCGGTAGTCGCAGTGCAGGGCGAGCTCGGTGCCGCCTCCCATGGCAGCGCCATTCACGAAGGCAAATGTCGGAACATCCATCTCTCCGAGGCGTCGGAACACGTTGTGGCCCATCTGGCCGAACTGGCTGATGATCTCCCGATCGGTGACGCTGCCGATGGCCGAGAGGTCGGCACCGACGGCGAAGATGAACGGCTTTCCGGTGACACCGATTGCGACCTGGTCGAGCGCGGCGTCGAGGGATGCCATGCCGCCAGGACCGAAGGTCGTGGGCCTGGTGTGGTCGCGGTCGTTGTCGATCGTGATCAGCGCCATCTTCCCGGCGCTGCTGGGCAGGTCGAGCAGGCGGACACGAGCGTGCGTGACGACCTCGTCGGGGTTGGTCATGTCGCTCATGCCTTGCTCCCTGCGTAGTTGACGTTCTCCCAGATGACCGTGCCACCCATGCCGAGGCCGATGCACATGGTGGTGATTCCGTAGCGGGCGCTGGGGTTGCGCTCGAAATCGCGGGCAAGATAGGTCATCAGGCGAATGCCGCTGGATGCGAGCGGGTGGCCGACGGCGATGGCACCGCCCATCGGGTTGACGCGACTGTCATCATCGTCGATCCCGAAGTGGTCGAGGAAGGCCAGCACCTGCACCGCGAAGGCCTCGTTGATCTCGAAGAGGTCGATGTCGGCGATCGTCATGCCTGCTCGCGCGAGTGCCTTCTCGGTACTCGGCACCGGGCCGACGCCCATCACCTCAGGTTCGACGCCGGCGAACGCGAAGCCGACCATGCGCATCTTCTTCTGCAGTCCTAGTTCGTTCGCCACGGCCTCGGACGCCAGCAGTGCCGCGGTGGCGCCGTCGTTGAGGCCCGAGCTGTTGCCCGCCGTCACGCGGCCATGTGCTCGGAACGGGGTCTTGAGCGCGCCCAGACCCTCGAGGGTCGTGGCGGGTCGTGGTGCCTCATCGGCGCTCAGCATTCCCCAGCCGAGTTCAGCGGACCGGGTAGCAACGGGGACGAGATCGGGCTGGATCCATCCCTCGGCATAGGCGTGAGCCGTCTTCTGCTGCGAACCGAGGGCGAATGCGTCGGCGCGATCCTTGGTGAGCTGCGGGAACCGATCGTGCAGGTTCTCGGCCGTGTTTCCCATGATCAGTGCGTCGACATCGACGATGCGCTCGGCCAGGAAGCGCGGGTTGGGGTCCATGCCCTCGCCCATCGGGTGGCGCGACATGTTCTCGACACCGCCGGCCAGGGCGACGTCGTAGGCACCGGCCATGATTGCCGAACTGAGGGTCGTCACGGCCGTCATCGCGCCCGCGCACATCCGATCCACCGAGTAGCCCGGCACAGAGTTCGGGATACCGGCGAGCAGGGCCGCCGACCGCCCGATCGTCATGCCCTGGTCGCCCATCTGGGTGGTCGCGGCCACGGCCACGTCATCGATGCGCCCGGGGGGCAGGCCGGGATTTCGACGCAGGACCTCGCGGAAGACTCGCACCACGAGATCGTCCGCTCGGGTCTCGGCGAACGCGCTGCCCGCCCGGCCGAAGGGGGTGCGGACCCCATCCACATAAACGACTTCGGCAGCGGTTCGCGCCACGACGGCTCCCAGGCTCGGCAGTAGCCCGCCCGGACGGACGGATGCCGTCATATTACCCGTGGGTAACTAGTGGGGCTACTGGTCAGTAGCCAACACACCGGGCGCGGTCAGGTCGATCTGCCACTGGCGTGCGCCCTGCCCTGCCAGGAATTCCGCGACCGTGGGCTCATCTCCCGGCTCCGGCGGCGCCCAGCACAGTCGGCGAACGGAATCGGGGGAGATCAGGTTCTCGACCGGCATCGACTGGGCCTCGGCGATATCGGCGAGGGCGGTACGCGCGGCAGACAGCCGGGCGTGGGCCGCCGGATCACGCTCGGCCCAGGTGCGCGGCTGCGGCGGGCCCGAGGGCGGCAGGGCGGAGTCCGGCAAGTCAGCGGCGGGCAGGGCATTGGCCTCGACTATGGCCTCCCACCAGCGCCGCAGGTACCGCTGGGCGCCGCGCCCGTGGAACTCCTTGAGACCGTCGAGAGCGTCCATCGTGCCCGGATTGGCCTGAGCGGCAGCGACGATGGCCGCATCCGGCAGTACCCGTCCAACGGCGATGTCGCGCTTGGTCGCGATGTCGTCTCGCGTGGTCCACAGTGAACGCACGATCGCGAGCGACCGCGGCTTGCGAATCCGATGGATGCCCGATGTCCGCCGCCACTCGTCGTCGCCGCGCTCCCGCGGCGCGAACGACACCAGGGCCTCGAACTCCTGCCGGGCGATCTCCGTCTTGCCGGCCTCGGCAAGGGCCGCAGCCATCGCGTCGCGGAGTTCGACCAGCAGTTCGACGTCGAGCGCTGCGTACCGAAGCTGCGCGGCCGTCAGCGGGCGGATGGACCAGTCGGTGGCGCCATGCCCCTTCTCCAACAGCTCCCCCAGCTCGCTCTGCACCAGGGTGGCGAGACTGACCCGCTCGCGGCCCAGGAGTCGCCCCGCGAGCTCGGTGTCGAACAGGGCCGTGGGCCGCAGACCCACTTCGGCGAGGCAGGCCAAATCCTGAGTCGCAGCATGGAGAATCCACTCGACGCCCGACGTGGCCTGCTGGATCGCGGTCAGATCCGGTACGGCGATCGGGTCGATCAGTGCGGTTCCGGCACCAACCTGCCGTAACTGGACGAGGTAGGCGCGTTGGCTGTATCGATAGCCGGAGGCTCGCTCGGCGTCCAGGGCCAGCGGGCCGGTTCCGGCAGCCAGCAGATCGGCATAGGCCCGGACGGCGGCGGCATCCGTCAGGACGGGTGGGACGCCGTCGCGCGGCTCGTACGGTGCCTGCGGCGGGACGTCAGGTACCGGCGCGACTTCGGCTTCAGGCTCAGTCAATTTCGACCACGTCGGCGTCTGGCCCCCACGTGGACCACGCCGTGGGGGAGGGGCGGCAGTCCTGCCGCCTGGGCCATCAGGTCCACCCAGGCCGACAGGTGCGCGCCCATGTCGTCGAGCACCTCTCCGGTGTCCGGCGCCTCGAGGGGTGTCCACGACGCCCGGATCTCGACGAAGCCGTCGGACGGCCGATCCGTCATCGTGCCGAAGGACCGGCCCGACGTCCGGGTGACCGTGCCGCCGAGCTGAGCGGCACGACAGCCGCGTCCGGTCAGCGACTCCGTGACCCAACTCCAGCCGACATCGTGGAGCATCGGATCGTCGGCCATGTCGTCATCGAGCGTCGCGCGGACGAACACGACCGCACGAAAGCAGCCGCCCCACTCATCGACCCCGTCCGGATCGTGCAGCAGGACGAACCGCCCCGGGCGCGAGCCGCTGGGGCGCAGGCGCCTCGTCGAGCTCGAAATCCGGGCGCACGTCGGCAATCTTCAGCTGCTCGAGTGCGAGCGCGAAGGCTTCGGAGCCTGCGGAAATGGACCTCACCCGGTCAGGTTATGCGCGCTTACCGGTCGGCCGGTCGCGCCGCGCCGCGCGCACCTAGGGTGAGCAGGTGTCCGCGCTCCTGGCCCTGGTGTCCAGCCTCATGTGGGGCACATCGGACTTCCTGGGGGGCGTGACCTCCCGGCGACTGCCGCCGCTGGCCGTCTACGGACTCTCGCAGGCGGTGGGGTTGGTCTTTCTGGTGGTGGCGGCGACCGTCACAGGCGGCTGGGCGGCGGATCCGGGGTACTGGCCGTGGGCAATCGGGGCCAGCGTGGTCGGCATGATCGCGATGCTGGCCTTCTACGAGGCTCTGAAGATCGGCCCGATGGGCATCGTGTCGCCACTGGTGGCGCTGTCGGTCCTGGTGCCGGTCACCGTCTCACTGCTGAGGGGCGAGGTTCCGGCAGCGATTCAGATCGTGGGGATCATCGCGGCCATCAGCGGGATCCTGCTGGCCAGCGGACCCGAACTGTCGGGTGCCGAGACCGCCAAGCCACTCATCTACGCCGGGATCGCGGCTGTCGGCTTCGGCGGGATGTTCATCCTCATGGCGGAGGGCAGCAAGCACGACGCGCTCATGACGATGACCGGGATGCGGATCGTCACCCTGGTCATCTTCGCCGCGATCTTCCTGGTTGTCAGGAACGTAGGTGGCGCCAAAGGCAGTGACGCTGTGCCCTTGATCGCGGTCGGAATCCTGGACGCAGCAGCCAACGTCACGTTCGGGTTCGCCACCACCATGGGGCTGCTGTCGGTCACGGCCGTCCTTGGCGACCTCTACCCCGTGGTGACGGCCATCCTCGCGGCGATCGTGCTGAAGGAGCGGCTTCGTCCGGTCCAGTACGCCGGGGTGGCGGTCGCGATGGTCGGGGTGCTGCTGATCGCGTCAGGTGGCTGATGAGTCGGGCGATGGTTCAAGGGTAATCGAGATCGAGTTGATGCAGTAGCGCAGGTCTGTTGGAGTTCCGTAGCCCTCACCCTCGAAGACGTGTCCGAGGTGTCCTCCGCAGGATGCGCAGCGCACCTCGGTGCGCATGCCGCCGATGGAGCGGTCTTCCACGTACACGACGCGTTCCTTGGCGAGGGGAGCGTAGAAACTCGGCCAGCCGCAGTGGGAGTCGAACTTCGTGTCGCTTCGGAACAGCTCGGCCTGGCAGGCACGACACCGGTAGATGCCCTCGGTCTTCGTGTCGGTGTACTCGCCGATGAAGGGAGCTTCCGTGCCGGCTTCACGAAGCACGTGATACTCCGCGGGCGTGAGCGACTGCTGCCAGTCCGACTCGTCCTTCGCGATCTCGTAAGTGGTGCCGTCCGGTCGGGTGCCGCCGTCACGGGCGGGGGTGCTGTGGCTCATGGCAGGACCCTAGGCCAGGGCGCCGGGTCGCCGCTATGGTCGGCACGTGAGCGACATGCTGGATACCCGAGTCTCCTGGCTGGCTGATGACGAGTTGGCGTCCGCCCGCGAGCGGCTGCCCATCGTCTATATCGACGCGATCCCGGTCCGCACCGATGCGCGCGGCGAGATCACGGCTATCGGCCTGCTGCTGAGGGCCATGCCCGACGGCAGCATCTCGAGAGCAGTGGTGTCGGGACGGATCATGTACGGCGAACGCGTGCGCGATGCGCTGTTGCGGCACCTTGAGAAGGACCTGGGCTCCTTCGCGCTGCCGCGTGTGGCCCCGTCGCCGCAGCCCTTCACGGTGGTGGAGTACTTCCCGAGCGCCGAGGTCACCGGCTTCCACGACCCGCGGCAGCATGCGGTGTCGCTTGCCTTCATCGTCCCGCTCGCCGGCGATTGCGTGCCGTCGCAGGATGCCCTCGATCTCGTCTGGGTCACGCCAGAGGAGGCGTCGTCGGCTGACTTCCAGGCGGAGATGTCAGGCGGACAGGGTCGGCTTGTGCGCATGGCCCTCGCGCACTGCGGACTGCTGCCCTGACTCAGCCTGCGTAGCCCGGGAATGCCGGGGGACGCTGCTCGATCTTCGCGGTGATGGCTTCGGCGATGTCGGGTCGTTGGAATGCCGCGCGCATCTCGATGAGCGAGTGGTCGACCGCTGATGTCAGGTCCTGGGTGTCGACCAGCAGAAGTTGGCGCTTCATGACCGCCATCGCAGTCGGAGAGCAGTTGTCCGCCACACTGCGCGCCCAGGTCATTGCCGCACCCACGACATCCTCGTCCACGGCATTGACGAGACCCAGGGCGTGGGCCTCCATCGCGGTGATTGTTCGCCCGGTGAGCAGGAGGTCGGTCGCTGTCGCGAGACCGGCCAGTCGCGTGAGCACCCAGGCCACCCCGTACTCGGCTATCAGGCCCAGGCGGCTGAACGACGTGCTGAGGGTCGCGCTCGGGTGGGCGAAGCGGGCGTCGGCGCAGAGGGCGAGGACGAACCCGATGCCGGCACAGGGCCCGTTGATAGCGGTGGCGACGGGTGTGCCGATCCGAAGCGCAGCGGTCGGAAGAGTGTCGACGTGCTGGCCATCGAGGTAGCCGTCGAGCGCATCGCGACCCTCCGCCAGGACGGCCAGATCGGCACCGGAGCAGAACCCCCGACCCGCGCCGGTCACGACGATCGCCCGCACGGATGGGTCAGCGTCGGCGCGGTGGAGCAGATCTGCGTAGATATCGCCCATCCCCGGCACGAGGGCATTGAGCCGATCGGGCCGATTCAGGGTGATCAGCGCGATGCCCTCGGACACCTCGTAGCGGACGAGGTCAGGTGTCGTCGTCATATCTGGAGGCTAGGTCACTCGGCCGTCTGCTTGGCAGGGACGTCGTACGGATCGATACCCAGCAGCGTCTCGTCCTCGGGAGTCAGATCACGAGCTGGACCGTCGAACTGGTCGCGGAAGGGATCGGCTCGCTCTGCGTCACTCTCGTCGCCAACGTAGGCATTGTCGTCGGGATCATCTGGGTCGATGACGTGCATCGCGGCCTGCTCGGCCGAGATCCACGGCGCTGGCGTGAGACCGCCGGCGTGCATCGGATCGTCGCTCGAGTCCTCCGCGTCCTCCATGGCGAGGACATCCTCGATGTCCTCGAGCGGGTACAGCAGGCCATCCATGCTGCCTTCCCCGCCGCCGCCGTTGAGGGCGTTGTGGGTGGCCTCGGCCTCCATGATCATCGTGAGACGTTCGGCCTGATCGGCTGCATCCCCCGAAGCATCGCCTCCGTTGATCGTGGCGCGGGCGACCTCGCTAGGAGACGCCGAACCGGCAACCTTGTCACTCATGGTGAGCACCTCCCTTGCACTGCTAGACGTATCCACAGTATTCCTGAAAACGTCACTACGCCCGGAGTTGGACAGGGACGTAAGTACTTGACATTGGGCCCGTATGTCAGGCTGTCCCACATGACTGCACTCGCTGACAACGTGTCCGACCAGCGCCTGCTCGCCGACCTGGAGCCCGTGGTGGAGCAGGAGCTCAATCGCCACCTGTCCACGGCCAAGGAATGGTTCCCGCACGAGTACGTGCCGTGGAGCCAGGCCGAGGACTTCTCCGGCCCCCTCGAGGGACGCGAATGGTCGCCTGAGGAACAGCGATTCAGCGACGCGGCGCGTACGAGCCTCATCATCAACCTGCTCACCGAGGACAACCTGCCGAGCTACCACTACGAGATCGCCACGATCCTTGGCCGCGATGGGGCATGGGGTCATTGGGTCGGACGGTGGACGGCTGAGGAGGGTCGGCACGCCACGGCCATCCGCGACTACC
>JAPLBU010000069.1:16461-19318 GCA_026392575.1 Actinomycetota bacterium
GCATGCTCCACATGACGGAGGGTTTCTCCGCGATTCATCCATGTGTCCTGGCGGGCCTGTCCTACGTGTCCTTCCAGGAACTCGCGACCCGCGTGTCGCATCGCAACACGGGTGCTGCCACGGGCGATCCGATTGCTGAGCAACTGTTCGCGCGGATCGCCCTCGACGAGAACCTGCACATGATCTTCTACCGCAATGTGATCGACGCGGCCTTCGATATCACCCCTGACCAGACCATGCAGGCGGTACTCGCATCGGTACGTGATTTCGCAATGCCCGGCCACGGTATCGAGGGCTTTGGCCGGAAGGCCGTCGAGATCGCGGTCGCCGGCATCTACGACCTTCGGCAGCATCGTGACGAGGTCGTCATGCCTGTGCTGCGCAAGTGGCGCGTCTTTGAACGCGAGGACTTCGGCGCGACGGGGCAGCAGGCACGCGAGGAACTCGCCACCCTGATGACCGACATGGAGACGCAGGCGCTTCGCTTCGAGGACCGACGCGACGCGCTGGCCGCTCGCCTCGCCGCGCGGGGCTAGCCGTCGATCAGGACGTCAGCCTCGCGATCCAGGCGTCGACGAGATCGCTGAGCACGGCCAAGGGCAGCGCACCCGAGGCGAGAACGACGTCGTGGAATTCCCGAATGTCGAATGAGTCTCCGAGGGCCGCCTCAGCTCGCGCACGCAGTGTCTCGATCTCGATGCGGCCCGCCATGTATGACAGAGCCTGCCCCGGCATGGCGATGTACCGGTCGATCTCCGATTCCACGTCGATGGGGGCAACGGGCGTGTTCTCGAGCAGATAGTCGACCGCCTGCTGGCGGGTCCAGCCGAAGGCGTGCATCCCGGTGTCAACGACGAGGCGCGACGCCCGCCAGACGTCGGCGGAGAGCATGCCCATCCGCTGCAGATCGGATGAGTACAGCCCCATCTCGTCGGCAAGGCGCTCGGAGTACAGGCCCCACCCCTCGATGTAGGCGGTGAAGAGCGGCAGCCGCCGAAGCATCGGCAGATCGGGGAGCTCGAGGGCCAGGGAGATCTGGAAGTGGTGGCCTGGCACCGCTTCGTGGAACGCGACGGATTCGAGATCGAATGACGTGCGCTCACGGGGTTCATTGACATTCGTGTAGTAGGTGCCCGGCCGTGAGCCGTCCAACGCCGGTGGCATGTAGTACGCCGGCGGGGCGCCTGGGGCCTCCAACTCGGGGATCGCATCGAGTTCGCACACGGCAATCGGCAGGCGGCCGAACCATTCGGGGGACGCCGCCTCGGCGCGGCGGACCGTCGCCTCGGCAGCCGCGAGTATCTCGTCGGACGAGTGCCAGCGCAGGCTCAGGTCTGACTGCAGGTGCGCGAAGATCGCGGTCACATCGCTCAACCCGAACAGCCGATGTCCGAGGCCGCGGAACTCGTCGTGAATGCGCGCCACCTGCTCGATACCCAGCCGGTGGAGCTCGTCGGGAGTCCGGTCGGTCGTCGTGTGCAGTCGGACGAGTGCCTGGTAGCGGTCCAGACCGTCCGGCAGGTGCACGAGCCCTACGTCGTCGTTCGATCGGGCGGTCGGCAGGGCCTCGTCGCGCAGGTACTCGCGATGGGCAGCAAAGGCCGGCTGGACGTCACGCGCGATAACCGAGGCAAGTGCCACGCGCCAATCCGCCGCACCGTCCCAGTCGGCCGGCGGCTCGATGGTGAGTGGGCTGGGGTTCGTGTCGAGGAAGCGATCGATCTGGTCGATGGCCATCTCCACCAGATGTGCGACGGGGGTCAGGCCCTGCGACCGTCCGTGCTGCAGGCGTTCCTGTGCCTGCGCCAGATAGCGGGGCACCTGCGACAGCCGCGCGATGTACTCGCTGGCCTGCTGACCGTCTGTCGCGACCACCATGCGCAGGTAGGCGAGCAGGATCGACGACGGGCTCACCGGGAACGCCGCCACCGTGTAGGCGAGTGCGTCGGCGGTCATCGCATCGTCGCTGTACGCCAGGCTCGCGAGCAGCACCGCCCGGGTGATCGCGTCCTGCTCGGACAGTCCGACCGGATCGACGGCGAGCACCTCAATGCGAAGGGCTGCTCTGGCGGCCGCGCGCGCGGCATCGGCCTCGAGGGACAGATCGGCCAGGTCGCCGTCGTGCTGCCGGAAGCCCATCAGGGTGGCATCGAGCGGCTCCGCCGCAAGGGTCAGGGCCAGCAGGTTGTCCGCGAGGGCATCGATCGGGCTGGCGGCGTGCGGAGTGGAGGTCATGTGCGAACGCTAGGACACCGGCCCGCCTATCGTGGCGACATGCCCAACGTCTCCACCCGGCCGGATGATGGCGCGTGGGTCCCGATGCCTGAGGCTTTGGGCTGGCAGCGCGATGTGGTGCTGGCCGCTGGGAGTCCCGTGGCAGCCCAGATCCTGCAGGCCGTGATTGATGATGCCGCTCAGGGTGGGGGACTGGCAGGCGACGTGACGGTGGATGTCCGGTTCGGGGCGTTCCCCGGGTTGCGCGTCATGGCTGCCGTGCACCGACTCGCGCTGGAACGTCGGGCTGCTCGGGTGGCCATGTGCCTTCCCACGCTCGGCGGTACGGCGCCCACCACATCGCGCGGGCGGGCGCAGTTCCGCAGCGAGGTCGTCTCGGTGCTGGCGGCCAACCTTCCGGTGCTGCGGGCCGGCCTTGCGCACACACCACAGACGAATGACCCTGGACGTGCCGCGCTGCTGCGGTGTGCGCTGTCGCGACTGGATCCCGCGATGCCTGTTCGGCTGCGGGAGATCGGTGCGTCAGCCGGGCTGAATCTGCGGGCTGATGCACTGCCGGGGATTGCTGAGCTCGAAGCAGCTCCGCTGCCGGTCGTCATCGACCGTCAGGGGTGCGACCTCT
>JAPLBU010000383.1 GCA_026392575.1 Actinomycetota bacterium
CAGGACGTTGAGGCTAGCGATCTCGCCAGCCTCCTTGGTGGCCTGGCGCTCAGCGTCGGAGAAGTACGCCGGCACGGTGATGACCGCATCGGTGACGTTCTCACCGAGGTAGGCCTCGGCGTCGCGCTTGAGCTTGCCCAGAGTCCGCGCACTGATCTCCTGCGCGGTGTAGGGCTTGCCGTCGATGTCGACGGTCCAGGTGGTGCCCATGTGGCGCTTGACGGACCGCACGGTGCGGTCGACGTTGGTGACGGCCTGGCGCTTGGCGACCTCGCCGACCAGCACCTCACCGTTCTTGGCGAAGGCGACGACGGACGGCGTGGTCCGCGCACCTTCGGCGTTGGCGATAACGACGGGCTCGCCGCCTTCGAGGACCGAAACGACCGAGTTGGTCGTGCCTAGGTCGATGCCTACTGCTCGTGCCATGGTTGTCGTGCTCCTTTGCTTGTCCGGAATTCCGGGGTGTCTAGGTTCGAGTCTCCTCCACCGGCTGCGATACCGCAACTGACGACTAAGACTCTTTGAGCCGTATCGACTCAACTACAGATCACAACGGCGGGAGCGCAGCTGACATTCCAGTGCCAGTTGTGACCTGCATCACATAGACCTCATGTGGAGTGGCGGGCTGTGGGGGCGCGGCGAGCCGCGCAGACCCCCACAGCCCGCCACTCAACGAGCATGTGCGGGGTCAGAGGGTGCGGGCGGCCAGGCCGCAGGCGGCCTCGAGCACGAGGAGGGCCCCGAGCCGGATCGTGCGCTGGTCCGGTGCGTCCGCGGAGGCGTCGATCTCGGTGATGTCCAGCGAGTGCACCCGTGGTGCCCGGCCGGCCTGGAAGGCCACCTGCCGCAACTCGTCGGCCGTCAGGCCGCCCGGCGCCGCAGCCGGACAGGCGGGCACGACCGATCTGTCGCAGACATCGACATCGAGATCGACGTGGATGGGTCCACCGCCGCCACCGGCGATCGCCAGGGCCTCGGACATCGCGTCGGAGATCGGCCGACGACGCAGCGCATCCCGCGTGACGACCGAGATCCCCAGGTCCCGAGCCCGGGCCGCGTACTCGCGCGAGTTGGAGAAGTCGGCGATCCCGATCTGCACGACATGGGCTCCCGCGAGGCCCGCTTCGATCAGCCGTCGCACGGGCGAACCGTTGCTCATCCCGTCGCGGAGGTCATGATGCGCATCGAGGGTGATCAGCCCACCCGCTGCCACATCGTCACCGAAGGCCCCGCGGGCTACGGAATACGTAATCGAGTTGTCGCCGCCCAGGGCGACCAGCAGCCGTGCGCGTCCGACGAGCTCAGCAACGCGCGTCATGACACGTGCTTCACCGTCCGCCCCATCCGGGTCAACGACGTCGCCGGCATCCACCGCGTGCAGGCTTGCCAGGTCGATGTCGTGGGCCCAGGAGTACGTCGAGTACCGGCCCAGGGCCGCCCTGATCGCTGCGGGTGTCGCGTCCGCTCCAGTCGAACTGATCGACGTTCGGCAGGCGGGCACCCCGAGGATCGCGACATCGCATGGACCGTCGCCGGCGGCGAGCCAATTGCTGGCCCGCGGCCACAGCGGATCATCTGCAGCGCTCATGCGATCTCCTTCGGCACCGGGTTCGTCCACTCACGCCACTGTAGGGCGGCCACGGCCGCCCGGAAGAGCTGTTGCAGAGGATCGCGCCGAAGGATCCAGGCGTGCGGAGACGTCGTCGGCACATCGGCCGGCCGCGCGCACCAACCGCCCCCGCTGCGCCGGCGGGACATCGGCGCCGCGGAACGTCAGGCCGATTGCACACACCGGCCGTCCCTCGCGGTCAACGACGGGCACGGCGACGGACGCGAATCCGGCGGTGATGAAGCCGTCCTCCTCCGAATACCCCCGGCCGCGATCCGCCGCGAGCAGGGTGGTGAGTGCCGAGAGAGTGGTCGGCCCCCGGCCCGTCCGATCCGCGAATGCGGTGGGCGCGGAGAACGTTGCCCGCACCTGGGCCCGCGGAAGAACGGGGAGCATGGCTCGACCCGACGCGGTCAGCGCGGCCGGGAGGCGCACGCCGATGTCGGTGATGACCGTCA
>JAPLBU010000215.1 GCA_026392575.1 Actinomycetota bacterium
ACCGTCAGCAAGGATCTGGCGATCCGAGCCAATGGAGAGGTATGTGGCGCCCAGCGTGATCATCACGTCGGCATCCTCCCGGTCCGTAGCAACCGTGCCCACCGGAATGCCACTGCCAGCAAACCTGACGACTAGTGACCTGATCGCATCAAGGACGGGGGGGCCACTGATCTCACCAGGGATTCCCAAGGCAACACTCAAGTCATAGCGGCCAACGAAGACCGCGTCGACGCTGTCGCAGTGGTTCAGACCGGGATCGAGGAACATATCGAGCGCTTCGGGCGATTCGACTTGCGGAATCAGCCCAGGGAGTGAGCCGGCTCTTGTCGAGTCCGCCCTGGATCTGAACGACCACGGGGAAAACCCTCGTCGGCCATTGGGCGGGGGGAGGAAGGAGACAACCAGGCGATCAAGATCAGCCACCGAATGGACGCCGGCGACCTGAACGGCATCGGCCCCTGTGTCGACTGCCCGTTGAACGTCTGAGGGCCCGGGCGTCGAACACCTGATTACCACCCGGACACCGCAGCTATGGGCGAGTTGCACGGCCAAGTCCGAGTCAGCGGCTGACCATGCGCCATGCTCCCAATCCAAGACAACGAAGTCCGGGCGGGCAACGCACAGCGCCCACAGACAATCAAGCGATCCTATGAGTGCCCACGGGCCGAAGAGGGGCTGATTCGACGGGAATGCTCGCACGTCGACTTCATCCACCGTTCGGTCGCTCATCGCACCACATGCCCACTCGGCATGTTCACCCCTTCACTCACTCGTGGCTCCACCCATCCGGACCTGCGACGTCCCCGCCTCTACTCGACGTGCCCTACACCACTCCACCGCCGTCATACGGCGCTTGCCAGGCCGTCCGCCCCTCGGAAGGCCGTCTCCGACTCGCTGCATGAGACGAGTGCCACCGAATTCGACTTGCGAGCAAGTCGTGACAGGCCGTGTTGCAGCCGGGAATAGTCCGCAACCCCAACACAGCCTCGACCCACGCCCGTATCCCCGGGCATCTCACTACCCGAAGCGGGTACCTATCGGATCGTGAATCCTCCGTCTACCAACAGGTCGACGCCGTTGATCATCCCGGCGCCATCGGACACGAGGAATAGTGCCGCCCAAGCGATCTCGTCAGGCATGGCAAAGCGACACGTGGGGATGAGCTTCTTCATCTCGTCGCCCTGCGGGCCATCCCAGAAGCTCTTGCCGAGCTCGGTGAGAACGACAGTGGGAGAGATGGTGTTGACCGTGATTCCACGACCTCCCCATTCGCTTGCGAGGACCTTCGACATCCCGATGAGGCCGAACTTCGAGGCGCAGTAGGCGACATGCCGATCCATCGCGACGTTGCCAGCGATCGACGCGATGCTCACGATCCTGCCCCCTTGGCCAGCCAGCATCACTCGTCCGACTGCCTGGCATACGAGGAAGGCGCCCTTCAGATTGATGTCCAGCATCGAGTCCCAAGCATCGGCAGGTAGGTCCTCGGCTGGCATCAGGGTCGCAACGCCAGCGCAGTTGATCAAGATGTCAATCGTTCCGTACTTCTCGACAACATTCTGAACCGCGGCTGAGACCGACTCCGGTTCGACGACGTCGCAGTGGAACGCAGCACTGTCCTTTCCAATTGTCTGTGCCAGCGCAGCCGCCATGTCGATGTTTCGGTCGACGATCGCCACTCGGGCACCCTGCTCAGCGAACGCCTCGCAGATCGCCGCGCCGATGCCCGAGGCACCGCCTGCCACCAGGGCGACTCTGCCTTCAAGGCTCAGGCCCGCATTGTTATTGACCATGTTCATCTCCTCGTTACGGTGGATTGTCTGTGCTTCCGTCTCGCTGATTGCGGCTCAATGGTCCGATGGCCCCCACCAGATGGATCCGCAAAATGCGGACCATCATCCGGATCGTCTCGATTCCCCATCAGAGTGCGGCCTGCTGAATATCGCCATCGGAGGCGATCGGCCTCTTGCCCTCTCCACCTCCTCGTG
>JAPLBU010000048.1 GCA_026392575.1 Actinomycetota bacterium
GCATCGGGTCGGGCTCGGGGCAGGGCTCGGGGCCTTCGCCCTGATCGTGAGCGGCATCGTCGGCTGGGCGGTTGGCTGGACCGACGAGTCCGACATGTGGTTTGCCGTCGTCCTCGGGCTGCTGGTCCTCGTCCGGCATCAGCGCAATATCCGCGAAGCCTGGGGTGCTGTCCGCTCCTGATCGATCGTCCACAGGAACGCTGCCACCGGTCGGGTATCCACAGCGCCGCCCGTTGGGCACGTTCGGGTTTGACCCGCTTCTAGCGTGACGGCATGGCGAGGCGCGCGACGAGCAACCGGATCGGCACGCGCGGTGCCGTGGCCGCCGCCGAGCGACGGCTTGCCGCCTTCGCAGAGCAGTGGCGGCCAGCGCCGGCCCTGCTGGACCCGATCGACGTGGAGCCCTGGCCGCGTGCCGACGAGGGCGACCGGCGTCGCCTGCACCTGGGCAACTGGACCCCGGCCGCCACCCGGGCCCTTGCCGTCCTCGTGGCCGCCGGGCTTGCACTCTCCGGCTACGGGGCCTGGAGCGGGCGGCCGCGCGCGGTCGCGCAGGTGCCGGAGATCGTCTCCACCGGTGTGAGCATCACCGGCTCGGGTCCCGGGCCGGTCCCGGTCGCTTCGGCCGCCCCGACCCCTTCCATCCCGTCCATCGCCGCGGTCGATCCGGCCGCTTCGGTCGCACCGACGGTCGAGGTCGTCGTCCACGTGGTGGGTCTGGTCGCCCGGCCGGGACTGGTCCACCTGCCACTCGGCGCCCGGGTGGCCGATGCGGTCGCCGCCGCGGGCGGTGTCACCCGTCGGCGCGCGGCCGACACCGTCAACCTCGCGCGGGTCCTCGTCGACGGTGAACAGGTGGTGGTTGGCGGCGCGACGGTGGCGGGCGCGGGCGTCGTGGCGGGTGCCGCGTTGGATGGCACCGCAGCGGCTGTGCCGGGGGGCCTGCACCTGGCCACGGAGTCGGTACTGGACGGGCTGCCCGGTGTCGGGCCGGTGCTGGCCGGTCGCATCGTGGCGTGGCGGGTCGCCAACGGCTCCTTCCGATCCGTGGACGAGCTCGGTGAGGTGTCCGGCATCGGCGACGCGATCCTCGCCCAGCTGCGTCCCCTCGTCCACGTGTGACGATCGGCGGCGATGCGCGGCTGCTGATACCCGCTGGCGGGGTCTGGCTCGGTGCCGCCGTTGCCCGCGCGGCGCTGGCGCAGCCCGGGACCCTGGTGTCCCGGCACGAGGCAGCGGGCCAGCTCGCCGGGGCCGCGACCGTCGCCGGACTCCTGCTCGCCTGCCTGCTCTGCGTCCCGTGTTCCTGTCCGATGGGTCGCCGTCATCGCGCTGATCGCTGTCCTGCTCGGTGCATTCGCGGCCGCCCTGAATGTCTCGACGTTGACCAGTGCGCCACTCGCCGGGTGGGTCGATGCGCGCGCGACCGTTCACGTGCAAGGTGTGGTCGCCACGGAGCCCCGCGTACGGACCATGGCGGGCGGGGCGATCTGGCAGCAGGCATCCGTCGTCGAGGTGCGACTGGCGACCGATCACGTCAGTGCCCGCGGCGAGGGCATTGCCATCGAGATCCCGTTGGTACTGCGCCTTCCGTTGGACATGACGATCCCGCCGCCAGGCACGCCGGTCGATGTGTCCGGCCGTCTGGCGCCTGCCTTCGGCCAGTCCGACGCCGCTGCGAGCGTCAGCGTCCGGACCGTGACGCCCACGGGCAGCCCGGGAATCGTCGATGCCGTCGCGCACGGCATGCGGACGGGGCTGACGACCGCCCTGACGGGTACGCCACCCGATGCCGGTTCGCTCGTGGCGGGTCTGGCTGTGGGCGACGACTCGACGCAGCCTGCGGCGCTGGGGGTCGACATGCGCACCAGCGGCCTCTCGCACCTGACCGCGGTCTCCGGGGGCAATGTCGCGATCGTGCTGGCCGTTGTTCTCGGGCTGGTCGTGCTGCTGAGGTTGCCGTTGGCAGCCCGGGTATGCGCCGCCCTCGCCGCACTCGGATACTTCCTCGTCCTGCGCCACGGTCGGGGTGCTGACGGGCGGGCGGCGCGCGGGGCCGTCCATCCTGGGTGCGGGGATCCTGCTCCTGATCCTGCTCGCCCCCTGGCTGGCCACCTCGTGGGGCTTCGCGCTCTCCGCGATGGCCACGGCGGGCCTGATCCTGCTCGCGGCACCTGTGGGCGACGGGCTGGCCCGGTGGCGCTGGACGCGAAGGTGGCCCCCCGGGCTGCGTGAGGCACTCGCGCTCACGGTCGCTGCCCAGCTTGCGACCCTGCCCGTCCTCGTGGCGATGGGCGGGACGGTCGGGTGGGTGGCCCTGCCGGCGAACCTGCTGGCGATGCCCGTGGTTGCACCGGTGACGATCCTCGGCCTGCTTGCGGCGGGGCTGGCACCCGTGGCCCCCGGCCTGGCGACGGTCGTGGCCCACATCGCGGCGTGGCCCGCTGCCTGGATCGCCGGGGTCGCGCATGTCGGTGCGGGACTCCCACTGGCCGCGCTCCCGTGGCCCGACGGATGGCCGGGCCTGGCACTCCTCGCGCTCGTCCTACTGCTGGTGCTCGGATTCATTCATTTTCGGCGGCGATTCCTGCCGTCGGGCCTGTCCCGTCCGGTGCGAGCGGCGGTAGCCCTCGTCGTCGTCGCGGGGCTGGTGGTGCTGGCTCTGCAGCCGCTGGGTCGACGCGGCTGGCCTCCGCCGGGCTGGTTCATCATCATGTGCGACGTGGGCCAGGGAGATGCCCTCCTGCTGCGGGCCGGTGAGGGCAGCGCCGTGGTCGTCGACACCGGACCCGATCCCGATGCCGTCGACGCCTGCCTGACGGACGCCGGGATCTCAGCGGTCCCGGCCGTCATCGTCACGCACTTCCATGCAGACCACGTTGGCGGACTCAGCGGTGTGCTGCGCCATCGTTCCGTTGGCGAGGTCCTGCTCGACCCGATCCGCGAGCCGCTGGAGGAGGCGGACGCCACCGATCGGCTGCTCGCCGACGCGGGCGTGTCGACAGGGTCGATCTCGGCCGGTGACGCGCGCACCGTCGGTGATGTGACCTGGCAGGCGATCTGGCCGCGACGACGGATCGGCGCCGGCTCGGTGCCCAACAACGCCAGCGTCGTGCTGCTTGTCACGGTCCGAGGGCGACACCTGCTGCTGAGCGGCGACGTGGAGACCGAGGCCCAGGATGCGTTCGTCGCCGACCTGCGCGGACGGTCGTTCGATGTCGTCAAGGTCCCGCATCACGGCTCCCGCAACCAGTCTCCTCGGCTGATCGCAGCAGCTCCTGCCGCTATCGCGCTCATCAGCGTGGGCGCCGGCAATGACTACGGCCACCCGGCTCCCGAGACCGTGGCGGCCTGGCGGGGCATCGGAGCCATCGTCATGCGAACGGACCTCGACGGCGAGGTGGCCGTCATCTCGACAGGGACCGGCCTCGGGGTGGTCACGCGGCATGGCATGCTGCCGTCATCATGACGATTCCGCGGATCACGCTGGCCATCGGCGCCGAGACGGTGCTGGTCGAGCGGGCCGTCCGTGCGGTGTCCACGGCGGCCAAGCGGGCCGATCCGTCGGTTCAGTGCCGACGACCAACTGGCCAAGGCTGTGCGCGAGGTCATCGCCGACCAGCGCGACAATGTCTTCCTCGTCCTCACGCATCCGGGCGGCAACAAGGGCAAGGCGCTCCTTGACGATCTGAAGGCCGCCGGCGCGCAGGTGGTCGACTGCCAGCCGCTCAAGCGTGGCAAGGCGACGACGGAGTTCATCAACCACGAGTTCGCGTCGCGCAAGCGCCGTGCGACGAGCGATGCGGTAGCTGCGCTGTACGAGGCGATCGGACAGGACCTCGGGCTGCTGGGCAGCGCGGTATCTCAACTGTGCAGCGATGTCGAGGCCAACCCGATCGGCGCCGATGATGTGCGTGACTACTTCGCAGGGGTGGCTGGCATCTCCGGCTTCTCGATCGCCGATGCCGTCTGGGAGCGGCGCTACGCCGAGGCCCTGCGCATGCTGCGTCAGGCGATGCTCTCATCCGATGCCGGACGCGTCGGTCCGTCGACGGTGTCTTCCCTCGCCACCGGCCTTCGCTCACTCGTCCGGGTAGGGGGAATGCCGCCGGGCGCCTCCGAGGCCGACATCGCGCGCGAGGTCGGTGTGCCGCCGTGGAAGGTCAAGACTCTTCGCAACCAGTGGTCCCGGTGGAGTGGGGACCAGAGGCGTCTCGCCGCGTCGGTGGTCGCGTTGGCCGACGCCGACGGGGCCATGAAGGGCGGCGTGCGAGAGGGCTCGAGCCTGGATGCCGAGCAGAAGCTGCTGGCCCTCGAGATCCTGGTCGCGACAACGGCCGCAAGTCACGCCCGCGACTGAGTTCGATCGCTAGGCGGGTGCGTTGGGGATGCGGACGGCCACGGTCTCACCGGTGCCGGTGACCCGTACGTCTGCGTCGAAGGCCGCGCTCAGCTGATGCTGCGTCAGTACCTCGTCACGGGGACCGTCCGCGTGGACGCGTCCATCGCTCAGGAGCACCGCGTGATCGCAGACATGGGCCATCCGGGTCACGTCATGACTCACGACAACGGCAGTCCCGCCCGACCGGACATGGTCGCTGACCAGGTCGTCGAGGGTGCGTCGTCCGACCAGGTCGAGGTCGGCGTCGGCCTCGTCGAGCAGCAGCAGGGGTGATCGCTGCGCGATCACGCGGGCAATGTGCACCCGCTTGCGCTCGGCGCCGGACAGGGCTGTGACGGGGCGGTCGGCGA
>JAPLBU010000298.1 GCA_026392575.1 Actinomycetota bacterium
GACGACAAACGCGCGCAGATCGAGTTCCTCGTCAACCTCGACCGCGGGTACCTCGAGGCCGAGTCTGCTCGACAGCACCGACTCCCCCGCCCGATCCAGCCGGGTGAAGACGACTCCGGAACGGCCACGCGAGGAATGGTTGTGGTCGGTCTGCAGCGCGAGGGTGGACTTCCCGCAGTCCATGGTCCCCGCATAGAAGATCAGTTCCGACACGCGGACATCGTGCCAGACATCAGCCGACCTGTTGCACGAGCGCCGGAATATCGACCTCAGCCGACGTCAGGCCCCCGTGCTGACCGAGCAGCCGCGAGACCGTGGCGTCGAAGTGGCTCGCCAGGAGGGTGTTGCCGCGAGCAATCGCCATCAGGTCACCGATGCGGTCAGCGAGGTCACCGTCGACGGGGCCGAAGTATCCGCCGTCGACGAGTTCGGTCCGGGTGAGCACGGTCGCTCGATCACCCAGGATCGCGCGCCAGGCCGCCTGCACATCCTCGACCGCATCGACGGCAAGGTAGATGTGACGGGCACGCGGCTCGCCGGCGATCCGCTCGACACCGGCCATCAGGAGTGGGTCGTCGTCCAGCGAGATCCGCTCCTCGGCAGGGCAGTCGATCATCCCGTGATCCGCTGTGACCACCATTGCTGATCCCGGCACCAGCTCGTCGAGCAGGCGGCCCACCAGCATGTCGGCGCGCGCCAGGGCCTTGCGCCAGGCGCCGCTGTCGACACCGAACTCGTGACCGATGCGGTCCAGTTCGGGCCAGTAGACGTAGGTGTAAGACGGCTCGCCGGCAGCGAGGATGGACGTCACAGCGGCCACCCGTGCGGCGACGTCGTCGGCTGGCGCGTAGT
Organism: Actinomycetota bacterium; assembly: GCA_026392575.1. Lineage (GTDB taxonomy): Bacteria > Actinomycetota > Actinomycetes > S36-B12 > S36-B12 > UBA10649. The sequence continues at coordinate 853 of JAPLBU010000298.1, forward strand.
CGGCTCCACGGAGGACAGCGCGCGTCAGGCCCGATTCGCGGTAGGCAGCGGGCGATACCGAGGTCATCCGGATCCCCGACCGCGCCACGCTCTCGAAGACCGTGGTCTCCGGTTGCACCGCTACCGGCACGGGGTCCCCGCCCCAGTGCAGAGGCGTCAGGAGCTCACCCGTCTCGGGGTAGCGGAAGGACGCCCCGACGAGGCCATGCGCCCCGGGCAGCAGGCCCGTGCCGAGCGACCCCAGGCCGACGGGCGTCGTCGTCGGGAAGACGGCCCGGATCGGTAGCCCTGCCATGGCCGTCAGCCGTGGCGCAATCTCCGGATGGCCCAGAAGGGACTGCCAGCCGAGTCCGTCGATCAGGCAGACGACCACCTGACGACACGGACCGATGCCCAGCCGATCGGTGAAGCCCGGAACTCCCAGCGCTGCGGCAGCGGAAGTGCCCACATCGGCGAGGCTCGGCCCCGCCGCGGTGTACGTGGTCACCGGCTCAGCGGGCCCGGTCTGCCGTTGCCTGGGAGAGCGCCGACGCGAACTCCAGCACCTGCCGAACGACACCGGCGCCGTCCGCAACCTCCGACACCCGCACGGACAGGTCATCGTTACTGGCCGTGCCCGTGTACCCATGGTCGGCATCGCACTGCGGGTCACCACACGCAGCAGGTTCGAGGTCGATACGGCTGACGGCGCCCCAGCCGATCGTGAGGACCACCTCAGCGGCAGGGCCGCCCGCCTGATGGCTCGCCGGGTCGGTCACGACGCGCGTCACGACGACGGAGTCGACGCGCTCGATGCGCACCGCCTCCGTCGACGCCGAAGCTGAGGGTCGCGGGTTCACGTCATCGGCCGGATGCTCGTCGGTGTGTCCGACGATGAGCCGGGTCGGTGTGAGGGCGAGCACCGTCACGTGGCGACGAAGCTCATCGCGATCGAAGGTCGCCTCGTGGTGGACGACGTAGGAGTGCAGCACCTCACCAGCGACAGCCGTGTCGAGTGCGTCGGCCACGAGGTCCGGGTAGTAGCCGGACTTCTGGATGTCCTTGCGGAGTTGCTGGCCGATGGCGGAGTCCGTCATGACGGCATTGTTCCACCCATCAGGGTCCCGCGTCCCCGCCACGTCCGTCCAGGGCCGGAGTCAGGTGGGAACGCAGTTGCAGCGCAAGCACGCCAGCACCCAGACAGCCGACCACCACGAGGGGAATCCACACGGCAATGAGGCCTGCGCCCAGCAGCAGGCCAGCCAGTCCGGGGCCAAGCGCGCCCGATACCCCCCAGACGAGGCTCTGCACGGAGTTGTAGCGACCCCGCAGGTGATCGGGCGCGAGATCGTTCACGATGGCCGGCATGACCGGTGCCCAGAGCGTCTCCCCCACCGCGAAGACGAGGGTCGATAGGCAGATCGCCACGATCGCGAGCCCTGCGGGAAGCAGTCCCGAGGCCCCGAGAATCAGCCACGACAATGCCCACAGCACCGCGACCAATGCCATCAGCCGACTGCGCGACCGCCCGCGGATCAGGCGCAGCACACCCATTTGCATCACGACGATGGTGGCGGTATTCACGGTGAAGGCGATGGCGACCCACGACACCGGAAGGCCATTGACCACCGTGATGATGACGGGCATTCCCACTTCGAGAGAGCCATAGCCGCAGGTGAGCAGCACCAGCGCGAGGATTGCGACCCGCAGCAGCACCCGGTCGCGAAGCACATCGCGATAGCCCCCGTCCGACTGTGCGCCATCCTCAATCGGCGCAGGCCCGACACCCACCCCACGCAGGGTGAGAAGAACGCCGACGTACAGCAGGTACGTCATCGCATCAGCGATGTACAGGACGGTGAACGTCGAGGTCGATGTGACGTCGACAACATGAACTGAATCCCGAACACCCGCTGTCGTTCGTCTGCGGAGGTAAGCCGGCCGAGCAGCGCCGACTGCGGACTCCACGTGAACGAGGCTCCGAGCGACACGATCGTCGCGACGGCAAACGCACTGCCGGCGGAATCGACCCGTGCGAGCAGGGCCACGCCGAACGCCTCGACGACCAGACCGCCTATGAGGACGGGCCGGGGACCCCATCGGTCGACCAGGATCCCGGTGGCAGGCATAAGAAGCAGCGAGACGAGCGCCATGTAGGCAACAACCAGCCCGGCGGTGCCTGTCCCCAGCCCGCGCACCTGGCCGAGGTAGACGATGAGGAGCGGGACCGTCATGCCGCTGCCGATCGCCGACAGGGTGTTGCCGAGGAGGATCCTGCGCACTACGGGGCTGAGCGGGACCTTCGACAGTGACTGCGTCACAGCCGCCGCGCCGTCGGGTCGGAGACGACCGCCTGGCCCGACACATCGATCCTGATCTCCCCCAGGGCGACGAGTCCGCCGGCGCGCACGTCGACATGCCGCAGGTCGGCCGCCGTGACGCCCGGCAGCAGGTTGTACAGACGGCTGACATCGCTGATGACCCGTGCCAGCGTCTCGAATGCACCCACGCGGTCGACGCCCGCGGGCACCGCCACCTCCCGTGCTCCAAGGGCGTCCAGCATGTCGTGCGCAGCCAGGGCCGTGACGGGCGCGAGTCGACAGGCCCGGTCTTCTAGCGCCTGCGCGACCGGGTCGTCGACGGCGACAATGACGACCGGCCCGAACAGCGGATCCTCGACCAATTGGATGCGGCAGCCCACCGTGCCCGGCGATTCAAGATCGATCGACAGTCGTGTCGATCCCGCCTCCGAAAGCAGTCGTGCAGCGGGCTCACCAACCACCTCACCCGGCTCGAGCGTCGGTGTGCCCCCTTGGTGCTCCGGCCAGGTCGTCGCCTCGAGCCCGCCCCGCGCGTCGGCGATCCGCCAGGCCGCAAGCCGAGCCAGGGAATCGAGTGCGTGGACAGCGGCCTCGATGTCCTCGAATGCGGGGATCTCGTCAGCCTCTATGCCGCTCAGTTCGCGCTGCATGACGGCAACGACGGGCTTGCCGGCCTCCACACCGCACCGCGCGCAGGCGCGGAGTGCAGCTCGGATCGCCGCGTCGTCGGCCAGTTCGGCAGCGGGAACGTAGATGGCGAGCACCGATCCGACGGTTGGATCGGCCATCGCTGCGCGGACACCAGCCTCGAACGCATCCGCCGACTCCTGTCGTGCGAATGTCGCAGGGGGCGCTGCCGCGTGCAGTGAGGTGTCGGAAAGGGCGTTGATCGCCATAACGGCAAGTGCATCGCTGTTGCCGACGACGGCCACCCCCGCCGATGTCGGCAGCGGCTGCGCTGCGGCGACCCGGCCGACGTCGATGAGGGCATCGACGCTGTCGACGACGATCAGTCCGCACGCAGCCAGGATCTGGTCAACATCGCGCTGCGTCAGTCGGGTGCTGGCCACGGCATGTCCAAGCGGATGCGCATGCCCCGATCCACCGGTTCGCACCATCGCAACCGGCTTGACGTGAGCCATCCGGTGCACGAGCCTCGCGA
>JAPLBU010000109.1 GCA_026392575.1 Actinomycetota bacterium
AGGCGGTGGCTCGGGTGCCGGCCGCCGCGGGAGCAACGTCGGTCCACATCGCAGGCGACTACGCCCCCTACGGCCGAAGCCGCGATCTAGCGGTGGAGGCCTCACTCGGGGACGTGCCCTTCATCCGCACCGGCTCCCCCTACGCCGTCTCACCCGGGCGCGTGACAAAGGACGACGGGACCTCCTACCGGGTCTTCACTCCGTTCTGGCGGGCCTGGACACGGCACGGCTGGCGGGCACCGGCGTCCGCGCCACGGGACGTCGACTGGTGGATGCCCGTGGAGTGCGACGGCTTCCCGGATGCACCAAACCTGGGCGACCTGGCCCTCCCGTCAGCGGGCGAGGAGGCCGCGCGGTCGACCTGGACCAACTACCGTCGCGACGGGCTGGCTTCCTACGCCGACCTGCGCAACCGCGCCGACCTGGCCGCGACGAGCAGCATGGGGCATCACCTCAAGTGGGGCGAGATCCACCCGCGCACGATGCTCGCCGACCTCGGGCCGCAGGACGAGGTCTATGCGAAGGAGCTGTGCTGGCGCGAGTTCTACGCCGACGTCCTCGCACAGAATCCATCCAGCGCGCGTGAGTCACTCGACCCTCGGTTCGACGCGGCCATGCGCTGGCAGACCGGGGCGGACGCAGACCGACTGTTCGAGTCATGGCGGCTCGGACTGACCGGCTTTCCGTTCGTCGATGCGGGAATGCGGCAGTTGCGCGCCGACGGCTGGGTGCACAACCGGGTGCGCATGGTGGTGGCCAGCTTCCTCGTAAAGGACCTGCACCTGCCGTGGCAGCGCGGGGCCGCGGAGTTCATGCACTGGCTGCGGGATGCCGATCTGGCGAGCAATGCGCACGGCTGGCAGTGGACGGCGGGGTGTGGCACCGATGCTTCACCCTTCTACCGCATCTTCAACCCGATCACCCAGGGGCTGAACTTCGACCCCGATGGCGACTACGTGCGCCGCTACGTCCCCGAGCTCCGACACCTGCCCGGAGCATCCGTCCACAAGCCGTGGCAGGCGATCGACGGACATGCCCACGGCTACCCGGCACCGGTCGTCGATCATGCCGCTGAACGGGCCGTGGCCCTGGCGGACTTCGCCGAGATCCGCTCGGCACGTTGAGTGGGTTACCTGTCCCCACCGATCACACCTGACAGACTGCCCACATGACCACCGTCGCTGTGCTGTCCATGAAGGGCGGCGTGGGCAAGTCCACCGTCGTCCTCGGACTGGCCAGCGCCGCGTGGGAACGTGGCCTGCGGACCCTCGTGATCGACCTCGACCCGCAGGCGAACGCCTCGATGGCTCTCGACATCACCGACCCGACCTTCACCACGAGCGACGTGCTGGCCGATTCTCGCCCCGGCGTGGCCGCCGATGCCGTGGTTCCGAGCGGCTGGGGCGACACCGTGATGGTGATCCCCGCCGAACGCTCACTCGAGCACCGCAACGTGGCCGAGGGGCGCAACTCCACCCTGCCGAAGAGCTACGACCTCGTCCTCATCGACTGCCCGCCGTCCCTCGGGGAGCTGACCCGCAATGCGCTGAGCACGGCCGATCGGGCCATCGTCGTCACCGAGCCAACGCATTTCGCCCTGCACGGTGCGACGGAGGCCCTCGAGGCAATCGACGTGATCGCAGCGTCGTCGAATCCGGGCCTGCGGGCATCGTGCGTCGTCGTCAACCGCTTCCGGCCCGACGACCGTGAGCACCGGCTCAATGCCGATCGGCTCGCCACCGAGCACGGCGACCTGGTCTACGACCCGCCCATCCCTGACTGCGCCGGCATTCCGCAGTCCCAGCGTGCGGTGAGCCCGATCCATTCGTGGAACTCGCCCGGCTCCCGCGAGGTCTCCGAGTTGATGGACGACCTGCTCGACACACTGCTGCCGCCACCACGCCCCGAGCCGCGGATGCCGCACATGTCCCTTCGCCGGTACCTGACGTGAACACGAGCCCGCGGCCGGCGTTGCGAAAGGCCGGGGATGCCGACCTGCACCCGAGCACGCCCCAGGTCAGCGTCGATGAGCCCTCGTTCCTGCGCAGGGGTCTCAACACGGCCGACGCCGTGGGCATGGCCGATCGCGACAAGCTCGTCGATCTCGGGGTGCAGATCCCCAAATCACTGCGGAAGGGCGTTCGCGCGGAGGCGAAGCGCCGCGGCATGACCGTCGATTCCGTCGTCGCCGAGGCCCTACGCGACCGCGACGTTCGGTAGCACCGGTGACCAGGATCGTGGCGATGAGCAGCAGCGGATGAACGTCGAGGAACAGTTACGGCGTGCAGTGCGCGATGCGCGGAGCATGATCGAAGCGTCGCTGGATCCACTCGTCACGATCGACATCGACGGAATCATCACGGACGTCAACGCAGCGACCGAGGCGGTCACCGGTCTGCCGCGCGAGGAGCTGATCGGCAGCGACTTCCCCCGATACTTCACCGATCCCGACCAGGCCCGCGCCGTGTACGAGCAGGTGTTCACCACCGGTGCGGTGACCGACTACCCGCTCGAGATCCGACACACCACCGGCTCGATCACCCCGGTGCTCTACAACGCATCGGTGTACCGCGACGAGCACGGCGACGTCGTCGGCGTGTTCGCCGCAGCCCGCGACATCACCCGCATCCGACACGCCGAGGAACAGTTGCGGCGTGCAGCGCGCGATGCGCGGAGCATGATCGAGGCTTCGCTGGATCCACTCGTCACGATCGACGTCGACGGAATCATCACCGACGTGAACGCGGCGACCGAGACGGTGACCGGGCTGCCGCGCGAGGAGCTGATCGGCAGCGACTTCCCCCGATAC
>JAPLBU010000367.1 GCA_026392575.1 Actinomycetota bacterium
AGCAGCGGAGGCGAAGCGCTTGCCGAGCGTGGTGGTCTGCGCGGGGACGTTGTGCGACCGACCCGTCAGGGCGGTGTCGGAGTATGCGATAGCGAGTGCCGCGAGGCGGTCGAGTGTTGCGACGCAACGGTCGCGGACGATGAGCAGCGAGTCGCGGATCTGCAACTGCTCGACGTTCTCAGTCAGGTCGCGCGAGGTCATGCCGACATGCACGTACTCGTGACCCGCAAGGGCGTTGAACTCCTCGATGCGAGCCTTCACATCGTGCTTGGTGACCCGCTCACGCTCAGCGATGGAAGCGAGATCGACCTGGTCGATGACGCGCAGGTAGTCGTCGAGAGCAGCGCCAGGCATGTCGAGTCCCAGCGACACCTGCGCTGACGCCACGGCGAGCCACAGTCGGCGCTCCAAAACGATCTTCGCCTCAGGCGACCACACACCGGTCATGTCGGCAGATGCGTACCGGCCAGCAAGGACGTTGGGAATACGTGCCTTCGCGCTCACGCGATCATCCTTCCATCTCTTGAGCGGCTCGCTTCGCGATGTCGCTCCGATGGTGAGATCCCTCGAGAGTGATGAGATCGACGGCGGCGTAAGCGTGCTCGCGGGCGTGGGCGAGGGTCTCGCCGTGCGCCGTCACCGACAGAACGCGGCCACCCGACGCGGCGATCCCGTCGTCGGTGATGCTCGTTCCCGCATGGAAGATCTCGACCCCGACACACTCGGCGGCCTGCTTGAGGCCCGTGATGACGCCACCCCGGCGCGGGGACTCGGGGTAGCCCTGAGCGGCGATGACAACGGTCACGGCATATCCCGACTGCCACACCAACGCCGGCACGTCCGCAAGTCGCCCGGTCGCCGCCGCGTAGAGGAGTTGGCCGAGCGGGGAGCGCAGGTTCGCGAGAACGACCTGCGTCTCCGGATCACCGAAGCGCGCGTTGAACTCGATGACGCGAAAGCCGCGCGACGTCATCGCGAGCCCTGCGTACAGCAGGCCCGCGAACGGAGTGCCGCGGCGACGCATGGCATCGACCATCGGCTGAAGCACGCGCTCGGTGACGTCGGCTACCAGATTCGCGGGAGCCCATGGCAGTGGTGAGTAGGCACCCATGCCACCCGTGTTGGGGCCGGCATCGTCGTCGCCCACCCGCTTGAAGTCCTGCGCTGGCTGGAGTGCGACCACGGTGGTGCCGTCAGTGATGGCGAACAACGACACCTCCTCGCCGTCGAGGTACTCCTCGACGACGACCTGCGCATCGTTACTACGCGCGAGACACGTGCGGGCATGCGCCAGCGCTTCAGCGCGATCCGACGTGACGACAACGCCCTTACCCGCAGCGAGTCCGTCGTCCTTCACCACGTAGGGCGCACCGAACTGGTCAAGTGCAGCGCCAACCTCGTCGAGGCTCGTGCAGACGTGCGCCATCGCCGTAGGCACTCCGGCCTCGGCCATCACCCGCTTCGCGAACGCCTTGCTGCCCTCAAGCTGCGCCGCAGCGGCCGACGGCCCGAAACAGGCGATCCCCCGCTCCTGGACCGCATCGGCCACCCCGGCGACCAGGGGCCCCTCGGGCCCGATGACGACCATGTCGACCCCGAGATCGGCCGCCAGGACCGCCACAACACCGGGGTCGTCCACCGAGACCGCATAGGTGGGGACCACGCTGGCGATCCCCGCGTTGCCGGGGGCGGCGAACACCTCGGTGACGGTGTCGTCGGCCAGCAGGGCCGTGATGAGGGCGTGCTCGCGCGCGCCGGAGCCGATAACGAGGACCTTCACGCACCAACTCTATTGATGCGGGCCAACCGAGACCTAGGCGAGTCCGTGCTCCCGGACGAAGCGGTTGACCACCGCCGAGAT
>JAPLBU010000125.1:0-19926 GCA_026392575.1 Actinomycetota bacterium
AATCCCCGCACCCATTAACGACGTCAGGGCGCCCCCAAAAGGGGGCGCCCTGACGTCGTTGGCGGAGGCGGAGGGATTTGAACCCTCGATGGGCTTGAAGGCCCAAACCGCATTAGCAGTGCGGCGCCATAGACCGGGCTAGGCGACGCCTCCACGCTGCGCAGAGTTCGCGGCAGCCAGCGAAGAATACCCAATCGGCACACGGCAGAATGCAGGGCATGACGACTCTGGCGATCGACTGCGGTGGCGGCGGCATCAAGGGGTCCGTCCTCGACGAGGTCGGCACCATGCGCGCCCACCCGATCCGGGTGCCTACCCCCTATCCCCTGCCCCCGGCTCTGCTCATCCAGACGATCGTCGACCTCGCGGCCCGACTGCCCAAGGCAGAGCGGGCCACGGTAGGGATGCCGGGCATGATCCGCCACGGCGTCGTCGTCACCACCCCGCACTACGTCACGAAGTCCGGCCCGCGCACACGGGTGCTGCCAGAGCTGGTTGAGGAGTGGGAAGGCTTCGACGCACAGACAGCGATGGCCGAGGCACTGGGGATGCCGGTTCGCGTGCTCAACGACGCCGAGGTGCACGGAGCCGGGGTGATCGCCGGGCAGGGCCTCGAGGTCGTCATGACCCTCGGCACGGGTCTGGGCTGCGCGATCTTCGACGGCAGTCGGCTGGCACCACACCTGGAGATGTCGCAGGCACCGGTGCGGTGGGGACTGTCCTACGACACCTACATCGGCGAGCACGAGCGACGGCGACTGGGCGATGCCCTGTGGTCCCGCCGCGTCGCACGCATGGTCGAGGGTCTTCGCCCGGTGTTCATGTGGGACCGCCTCTACTTGGGTGGCGGCAACTCACGGCACATCACGCCAACGGTGCTGGCACGCCTCGGCGACGACGTCGTCATCGTGCCGAACTCCGCCGCACTCGTGGGTGGAGCGCGCGTGTGGCAGTTGTTGATCGACTGACATGGGGCATCAGACCCCCGAAGAGCGCCGGTCCACTGCGGTCGGCGTTGGGATGTATCTCCTCGCCGCATTCCTGTTCGCCTTCAACGGTGTCATCGCCAAGGCTGCGTTGAACACCGGCTTCGATCCGGTGCATCTGACGCAGTTGCGCAATGCCGGGGCGATGGTCGTGCTCGTCGCATACATCGCCATCCGGCATCGCGACCGCTTCCGCGTGAGTCGCCGCGAACTTCCGTTCCTCATCGCCTACGGCGTCATTGCCTTCACGCTGGTGCAGTACCTGTACTTCCTGACCATCTCGAAGCTCAACGTCGGCATCGGCACCCTGCTGGCATTCCTCGCACCCGTCATCGTCGCGCTGTGGATGCGCTTCGCGAAGAAGCGCGAGGTGAGCAACCGCATCTGGCTGGCCATCGGTCTGACCCTCGCCGGACTGGCGCTGGTCGCGCAGGTGTGGCAGGGCGCCACACTTGACCCGATCGGGGTTGCCGCGGGCCTGATGTGCGCCGTGGCGCTGGCCGTCTACTGGCTGCTGGGCGAGTCGGGGCAGCAGCATCGCGACGCGGTATCGCTCACCATGTGGGGCTTCATCTTCGCCTCAATCACCTGGGCGATCATCGCCCCCTGGTGGAGTTTCCCCTGGTCAGACCTCTTCATCCCAACCGAACCACTCCTGCCCTCGGCGCCGGGTCTGCCGGTGTGGGCGTTGATGGTCTGGGGCGTCCTCCTCGGCACGATCGCACCATTCCTGCTCGTCCTCGGATCGCTACGTCGGGTGGGAGCTCAACGCGCCGGGATCGTCGGCACCACGGAACCGCTGTGGGCTGCTCTCATCGGACTGGCGCTGCTCGGTGAGACGTTCAGCGGAGTGCAGGCCGTGGGCGGGCTCATCGTGCTTGCGGGCGTCGTCGTCGCGGAGACATCGCGTACCTCGGGCGTCGCCGTCACTCCGGGCGAATTTCCCCAGATCCGCGAGGAATGAGACGCGACGGAACCACGTGGGTCGCCGTCGGCCGCGAGGGGTCCGCCATCCGGCGGAACAGGAGTTCGGCAGCCAGGTGACCGATGGCACGGGCGTCCTGTGCCACGACCGTGATCGCCGGTTCGAGCAGGTCGGCGAGGGCGAAGTCGTCGAACCCGACGAGCGCGACCCGGTGGGCCAAGCCGAGCTCGCGAAGCGCCCTGACAGTGCCCATGGTGATCAGGTTCTGGCCGCTGAAGATCGCCGTCGGCGAGTCGGCCCAAGCGAGCATGGCCAGGGCGGCAACCATGGCCTCGTCGCTGTCCTGCGCACCGTGATGCACCCAATGAGGCCGAACCACCGCCGCGGCCGAGGCCATCGCGTCGATGTAGCCCGCATGTCGATCCTGCTCGGTTGCGAGCTTCGACCGCCCACCGATGAAACCGATCCGCCGGTGCCCGTGCGCAAGGAGATGAGCAACCCCGGCAGCAGAGGCGGCGCGGTTATCCGTCACGACGGAATCGGTATCGACCCCCGTCGTCTGACGGTCGATGCACACGATGGGCCACCCGCTGCGGATCTCGTTGGTGAGGTAGCCCTGATCGCTGGCCGTCGGGGCGAGAATGAGGCCATCAACCCGACGGGAGGCGAACGCCCCCACCAGGTCGCGCTCGAGGGCCGGATCTCGGTCCAGGCTGGCTGCGATGACGGCGACGCCGCGCTGGCGGGCCACCTCCTCCACCCCACGGTGGATCGACGAGAAGAACTCATTGGCGACATCCTCGACGAGGAGGCCGATCGTCCCCGTCCGCTGGTCACCCCGCCTCAGGTTGCTCGCCGTGAGATTGGGCCGGTAGTCGAGCTGCTCCGCGGCGCGAGTCACGCGGGCCGCCAGTTCCTCGCTGACCCCCGCCTCACGGTTGACGACCCGGGAGACTGTTTTCAGGCTCACGCCTGCGAGGGCCGCCACGTCCTTCATGGTGGCCCTCGATCGCGCCCCGCCAGCGCCCTCGATGGGGCTAGATAACGTTGTCATTACGAACCGGGAGTATTACAGCATTTGCTCTTGACGGTAAGCCCCTGAGCCGTTAGAAATTAGCGACAACGTTGTCAGGGCGATCGGTTTCAGCCGCCGCCCCGACGACGGCGAGATGCGCACGGCGTGTCTGCTCCACTGGGTCGAAACGGACACAATCCGTAACGGTTCGGTATCAAGGTCGGCTCCCGGGTAGCCCGGGTACCGACTTCGGGAATAGACATGGCGGGCGACCCTCGGGTCAAACCCACCCACCCTTCGAAGGGAAAACCATGACGAACCGCAAGTCCCGCGGCCGCCTCGTTGCTGCTGTTGCAGTGACCGGCGTTCTTGCCGTGACCCTCGCGGCGTGTAGCTCCGGCTCCTCGTCCAGCGGGTCCTCGGCTGCTGCTCCGGCCTCCTCGGCTGCTGCTCCGGCCTCCTCGGCTGCTGCTCCGGCCTCCTCGGCCGCTGCCGGCGGCGGCGCTGTTGCCGTCTCGCTGATCACCAAGGACTCGTCCAACCCGTTCTTCGTCGCCATGCAGGAAGGCGCCAAGAAGGCCGCTGCTGAGGCAGGTGTCGATCTCACGGTCGGCTCCGGCAAGCAGGAAGGTGACGATCAGGGCCAGATCGATCTCATCGAGAACGCGATCGCCCAGGGCCAGAAGGGCATCCTCATCACGCCGATGTCCGTCAACGTCAACGATGCCATCAAGAAGGCTCGCGACGCCGGCCTCTACGTGATCGCACTCGACACCCCGACCGATCCGCCGGACACGGTCGACATCACCTTCGCCACGGACAACTGCGTCGCCGGCGAGGCCATCGGTCAGTGGACCGCTGGCAAGCTCGACGGCGCCAAGGCCACCATCGCGCAGCTGGTCATCTTCAACGACCGCGTTGTCTCAGCGACCGCATGGTCTCTGTTGACTACTGCCGCGACAACGGCTTCTTGGCCGGCATGGGCATCGACGTCGTTGACCCGAAGGTCATGGGCGACGAGGCCAAGACTGGCAAGTACACCACCGGCAAGGGCGGCGACTACGAAATCGTCTGCCTCGAGGCCACAGGTGCGAATGAGGAGGGTGGCAAGAAGGGCATGGAGAACTGCCTCGCCAAGAACCCTGACATCAACCTCGTCTACACGATCAACGAGCCCACCGCCTTCGGTGCCGATTCGGCGCTTACGGCTGCAGGCAAGAAGATCGGCACGGACGTGTTCGTTGTCTCCGTCGATGGCGGCCTCGCTGGCGTCCAGGCGGTCAAGGACGGCGGCATTCAGGCCACCTCACAGCAGTACCCGCTGAAGATGGCCGAAGAGGGCGTCAAGGCCATCAAGGCGATCGCTGACGGCGGAGCCCCCCCGGCCCCGACCTCCGCGGACGGCACCTTCTTCGACACCGGCGTGACCCTGTGCACTGAGGATCCTCAGGACACCGTCACCGCCGCGCCGCAGGAGAACGCGCAGTACTGCATCGACAACGCCTGGGGCTAAGCCCTCAGCGTTGAGTTAACGCTGGCGTGGGGCGGCAATCACCTGATTGCCGCCCCACGCTGCTGTCAAACGGATAACGTTTTGAACACCAATTCGGCCATCGTCGGGAGGCCTCACCAGTGAGTAGTACATCCCCTGCAACCGTGGACCTCGCTGAGGAGTTCATGGAGCGACGCACGGCCCTCCAGCGAGTTCAGGGCGTCCTGCACAAGTACCCCTACCTCAGCCCCCTGATCGTCCTCGTTGTAGCAATGACGATTTTCTACCTCGTCAACCACCGCTTCCTGCTGCCGGGCAACCTCTCGTTCCTGACGCAGCAGACCGTGATCGTCGGCACCCTGGCAATCGCACAGACGCTGATCATCCTGACGGCCGGCATCGACCTGAGCATCGGCGCGATCATGGTGTTCAGCGAGATGGTCATGGCGAACCTGGCCGTGTCGACCACGGCATCAAACGTCCTCCCCGTCGCTGGCCAGAACCCCTGGCTCGCCATCACCGTCGGCATCCTCGCTGGAGTACTGTGCGGTGCCCTGAACGGCGCCCTGATAGTCCGGTTCAACCTGCCGCCGTTCATCGTGACGCTTGGCACATTCTCGATCTTCACGGCGATAACCCTGATCCTGTTCAAGGCCCGCACCATCCAGGGCCCGGAGATCCCCGACCAGCTGAAGTGGCTTGGTACGGCTATCAAGATCGGTGACTTCCAGCTGCTGTACGGCGTCATCCTCATGCTGATCCTGTACGGGATCTTCATGTACATCCTGAAGAGCACCGCGTGGGGCATGCACATCTACGCCGTGGGCGACGATCCCAACGCTGCTGATCTGTCTGGCATCAACGTCAAGCGCGTGATCTTCAGCGTCTACTTGGTCGCCGGGCTGATCATCGGCATCGCCGGCTGGGTCACCATCGGCCGCGTCGGCTCAGCCAGCCCCAACGTCGACCCACTGCTGAACCTGGACACCATCACCGCCGTCGTGATCGGTGGCACGTCGCTCTTCGGCGGCCGCGGCACGCTGATCGGGTCACTGATCGGTGCCTTCATCATCACCGTCGTCGAGAACGGCCTGTCACTCGCGGGCCTCGACCAGGCCTATCGCGTGCTCGCGGTCGGCATCCTGGTCATCCTCGCCGTCGCCATCGACCAGTGGATCAGGAAGGTGAAGGGATGACCGACACTTCGACCGTTACGCCGATCCTCTCGGGCAGGGGCCTCGTCAAGTCCTTCGGGCGAGTCGTTGCCCCTGTTCCCCGGTGAGGTCCTTGCCATCGTCGGCGACAACGGCGCAGGCAAGTCCACCCTGATCAAGTGCTTCTCGGGCGCGCACACTCCCGACGCGGGAGAGATGTTCGTCAGCGGCGAGCAGGTGGAGTTCAAGAGCACGTCCGAGGCCCGCAGGCACGGCGTCGAGACGGTGTTCCAGACCCTCGCGGTCGCACCGGCGCTCGATATCGCCAGCAACCTGTACCTCGGCCGTGAGGTTCGCAAGCCCGGTATCGCCGGGAAGGTGTTCCGCACGCTCGACAAGAAGCGAATGCGCAGGGAGGCGTCCGAGCACCTGAAGAACCTCGGCATCAGCACCCTGCAGAACATCACGCAGGCAGTCGAGACACTCTCAGGTGGCCAGCGTCAGGCCGTCGCAGTTGCACGAGCGGCCGCGTTCGGCAGCAAGGTGATCATCCTTGACGAGCCCACGGCCGCCCTCGGCGTGAACGAGTCGGCACGCGTGCTCAAGATGATCCAGGACCTCCGCGACCGCGGTATCCCGGTCATCCTGATCTCGCACAACATGCCGCAGGTGTTCGAGGTGGCCGACCGGATCCAGATCGCCCGCCTCGGCAAGCGCGCAGCCGTGGTCACGCCGCAGACGCACTCCATGAACGATGTCGTCGCGATCATGACGGGCGCCATGACGGTGCCCGAGGAGGAGCAGCAGCTCACCCCAGTGCGCTGATCCGTTTCTCCCGCAAGACGGGACTAATGGCGAGGACCGGGCCCATCGGGCTCGGTCCTCGCCATTTCTCCCCCTGCGCTCGGCATGGCCGTCGCACGGCTGCCAGAATCACGCGATGGCGCCCAACTCGACGTGGGGAGTGACTCCACGCGAAAGCATCGAACGGGAGTGTGCCCGCCGGGGGCGCGCTTCAGTTGTCATCGGGTGCCGCGCACTGCTTCGCGGGAACCAGGCAGATCCTGACCTACTGCTCGCGCTCGGTGGTCCCGCGGCCCATGCGTTCCTCGACGACCCTGATCGTGCGGATGCCTACTGGCCGCGCGTGTGGGGAGCACGCGGACTGCTGTGGGCCTGGGACGAGTCAGCCACCCAGGACATTGGGACTGCGCTGAGCGATGAGGCGTGGCGGGTCCGTGAGATGGCCATCAAGGTAATCGCTCGGCACCAGATTGGCGGTCTGGTGAGTGACGTTGCTCAGCTGAGAAGCGACGACGTTGCCCGCGTGCGCCTGGCAGCAGATCGAGCGTTGGCTGTCCTTACCTCGGGTCAGGCGTAGAGCGCCGGGCACGAAGGCAGGGTGATGGGCACGCGCTCGCCCGAACGCAGCGACTGCCCAGCACGGTTGGCCACGATGGTTCCGACGTAGCCGTCCCACACGCTCGCTCCCGGCATGGATGCGTCCGTCGCCAGCGCGGTGATCCAGCCCTGCAGTTGCAGCCGGTAGGCCTCCTGGAACCGGCCGAGCCACTGCGCCGGGAGCCCATGCCCGCGATGGCGGGCCCGGGCCGTGGTGACGAACGACCCGTCGCCCATCTCAGACACTCCGAGGCCTCCCGTCACGTGACAAGTCACCTCGTAGCCGAGCTGCGACTGCACGAACATCTCGATCTCGATGATCGTGCCCGCGGTGGTCTGCATGAGGACGAACAGCGGATCGTGCTCGCCTGCCGGAGTCAACGGTCCGGAACGCCCGGTGAGAACCTGCACCCACTCGTACTCGTCGTCAACGAGCCAGCGGTTGATGTCGATCTCGTGGATCGCGGCGTTGGTGAGGCTGAGGGCGCTGTCCAGGCCATAGGGGGCGATCTCGTTGCGGTGCGAATTGCGGACAATCAGCGGATCGCCGATCCCGTCGGGACCGAACTGACCCTTCAGCTCCAGGTAGCCCGGGTCGAATCGGCGCATGAATCCCATCATGATCAGCCGGCGCCCCAACGCGACCTCGGCATCCAGCACGGCCTTGGCATCGGCCTCAACGGGGGCAAGCGGCTTCTCGCACAGGGTCGGCTTCCCGGCCGACAGACACGCCAGGGCCTGCTCAGCGTGAAACTGATCGGGTGAGGCGATGAGCACGGCGTCGACGAGGTCGGACGTGATCAACTCCTCGTAGGTCGGGACGGCGATGGCGCCAATCTCCGCTGCCAACGCGCCAGATCGCGCAGCGTCGAAGTCGTACAGCACCGTGACGGTCGAGCCGGCAACCCTGGTCGCCAGGTCCCGCGCATGCGAGGTTCCGATATTCCCGGTGCCGATGACCCCCACGCGAATTGTCATGTGCCCATACTGGCTTACACCATCCGGCGCATGTCACTGGCCCGACTACGCTCGGCTGCGACCCCGACCAGCGGAGGACCGCATGTCCGAACCCACTTTCCTGAGTGACCTCACCGGCTCGTTCGCTACGTCGGCAGCGCAGAACCCGACCGTCGCGATCATGGATGCAGCCTTCCTGGCCGCCGGAATGGACTGCCGCTACGTCAACTGCGAAGTGCCTGCCGAGAATCTGGCCGGCGCTGTCCGCGGCGCGGTCGCCATGGGCTGGATCGGCTTCAACTGCTCCATCCCCCACAAGGTCGAGGTCCTCAAGCACCTCGATGAACTCGCGGAATCCGCCGCGATTATCGGAGCCGTCAACACCGTCGTGATTCGCGATGGCCGGCTCATCGGTGAGAACACCGACGGGCAGGGCTTCGTCGCATCACTCCGCATGGTGGCCGATCCCGCCGGCCAGCCTGTCGTCGTCCTCGGCGCCGGAGGAGCCGCCCGCGCCATGGCCGTCGAGACCGCACTGGCTGGAGCACTGAGCGTCACCGTCGTCAACCGGACGCCCGAGCGTGGCGAGGCACTCGCCGACTTGATCGACACGAACACTCCAGCAGCCGGGCGCTATCTGCCGTGGACGCCCGCGCTTCACGTTCCGCACGGCACGGGCGTGCTGATCAATGCCACCTCGATCGGCTTCCACCCCAATCACGGCGTCATGCCGGACGTAGACATGACGACGATCGATCCCACCACCGTTGTCGCCGATGTCGTGGCAAATCCGCCGCGCACCCTGTTCCTCGCCGCCGCGGCCGATCGCGGCTGCACGACCCTCGATGGACTGGGCATGCTCGTCAACCAGGCCCTCATCGCGGTGCGGCTGTGGACCGGTCAGGACGTCAGCGGCGAAGTCATGCGTGCGGTGCTCGAGGACCTGTTCGAGGCCTGAGCCCATCGTCCGCCCGCCATCTAAGGGCCTGCCGAGTAGCCAGTTGTGGGGGTGAGAACGACCGGTTCAACCCCCACAACTGGCCCCTCGGCGGGGGTTAGGCCGGTCGAGGTCGCGCGCGGCCACTGACACAATGGCATCACCCCCGAATCAAGGAGCACCCGATGGATGTCCGCGCCTACGCCGCCTACGCCGCCAATGCACCGCTGGTGCCGTTCACGGTCTCCCGCCGCGAGGTCGGGCCGGACGATGTCGCGATCGACATCAAGTACGCCGGCATCTGCCACTCCGACATCCATCAGGCACGCGAGGAGTGGTTCACGTCGATCTTCCCGATGGTGCCCGGCCACGAGATCGCCGGCATTGTGACGAGCGTCGGCAGCAACGTGACCTCCTTCGCTCCCGGCGACCGTGTCGGTGTCGGCTGCTACGTCGACTCGTGCCGCGAGTGCAAGGCCTGCCAGTTGGGCCAGCAGTCGTACTGCACCGGGCACGTAGCCGCGACCTACAACGGCATGGAGAGGGACAACGCGACCCCGACCTACGGCGGCTACTCGACCCACATCGTCGTCGACAGCAACTACGTCCTGCACCTGCCCGACTCGCTCGGCCTCGACGTTGCGGCACCCCTGCTCTGCGCCGGCATCACGACCTACCAGCCGCTGGCCGAGTGGAAGGCCGGACCCGGCGTGCGCGTCGGCATCGTGGGCCTTGGCGGCCTTGGGCACATGGGCGTGAAGATCGCCGCGGCGATGGGCGCGGACGTCACCCTCATCAGCCACTCGCCCGGCAAGCAGGCTGACGGTGAGCGGCTCGGCGCGACGAACTTCGTCCTCTCCAGCGACCCGTCAGGCATGAAGGCGGCGCGCAACTCACTCGACCTGATCGTGAACACGGCCAGCTCGGTTGCCGACCTCGATCCCTACATGCGCCTGCTCGACCTAGACGGCACTCTCGTGACGGTGGGCCTGCCCGGTACCCCGATCAATATCAGTGCCTTCACGATGATCGGGGCCCGTCGGCGTCTGGCCGGCACCAACAACGGCGGAATCCCGCAGACGCAGGAGATGCTCGACTTCTGCGGGGCGCACGGCCTGGGTTGCGACATCGAGACGATCGCCGTTCAGCAGGTCAACGAGGCGTGGGACCGCGTTGTCGCCAGCGATGTGAAGTACCGATTTGTGATCGATACCGAGTCACTCAACGCCTAGCTCGCCAGCCTTGGCCTCCGCACGCCAGGCGACCCACGTCGTCACGATGAGGGGTGCCACGAGGTAGACCAGAACGGCGGCCAGCAGGTACGTGAAGATCGCGAACGTCACGCCGATCGGACCGTACTGGGCTGCTTGCGCAGATAGCGACTTCGGCATGTACGCATAGGCCCAGATGCCAAGTCCGAACCGGCCCGCATTCGCGACTGCCGCCGATGCGAGCACCAGACGGATCGCGACGGTGGGCACCAGAAGTCGCAGGCCCGCGACGTCGACGGCGAACCACACCACCAGAAGCCCGATGACCACCACCACAGCGACGGCCGCTCCTCTCCCATCGCGTAGATCACGCAGCACAGAGGTCAGGATCAGCATGACCAACTGCAGGGCGACCCATACCAACCCACGCCAGCCCTGGCTGCGAGGAAGGGGCGTCACCTCGAAGATCGCCGCATAGACGCGGGACAGCCGGCGGGACAGCGAGAACGCCGACAGCAGGGAGATGAGCACGGCCAGCCAGGAGATCGCCGCCACTCCCGGATGCTCGAAGAGAACGCGGATGGACGTGCGTGCTGCATCGTCGAGGCCGAATCGGTCACCGATCGACTGGGCCATGACGTCAGCGCTGTCGGTGACGAATACCGAGACGACGACGATCACCAGCGGTAGCAGTGCGACAAACGCCTGGGCCGCAAGGCCGAAGGACCGGTCCAGGATCTCCAGATCAAAAAAACGCCGCACGACGGCGGCCGGGTAGCTCGCCTCGAGGCGCTCGCGCAGGTCGATGGCCTAGCCCCGGAAGATGGGGCGCGTCAGACAGGTCGGGCCGCCCTCGCCCTTGTTGATCTCGCTGGCCGCGTAGGTGTGCACCTCCACGCCGTGGTCACGCAGCAGTGCGGCCGTCGCGTCATTTCCCTCGGCGATGACGACGACCCCGGGGGCAACCGCGAGCACATTGCAGCCCAGGGACAGGTAGTCCTCCTCGGGCACCGACACCAACTCGATTCCCCGCGCGGCGAGGGCTTGCAGCAGGGCGACCGGCGCCAGTCGCTCGTAGACCACGGCGAGGTTCTCGCGGACCGGCGAGACGACCGACATCAGATGCAGGCAGTACTCCGGGCCGAGATCGTGCGGCATGTCGAACGACTCGACGG
This sequence comes from Actinomycetota bacterium, assembly GCA_026392575.1. Classification (GTDB taxonomy): domain Bacteria; phylum Actinomycetota; class Actinomycetes; order S36-B12; family S36-B12; genus UBA10649. Next base: position 11,254 of record JAPLBU010000125.1, read on the forward strand.
TGACACCGATGGGCGTCAGGATCGCCCGCAACTGGTCGTGCGCGGCCTGATTGGTGCGGTACGTGCGGCCGACGGCCAGTGTCGTGTCGTCCAGCCAGAACATGTCGCCGCCGTCGGCCGTGGCAGGTGCCGTGAGACGTCCGGCGACGGGAACGCCGAGGTCCTCCAGCTGCACCGTGAGCAGCGGCGGCTCGCCCGCGCGCACAGCCTTCGCACCGCGCAGCTCGATCACTCCGGTCGGCACGACGTACGCCGGGTCGAAGACGAAGCACGAGTCCGGCATGCCATCGGTGGGCGGCAGGATCTCGACGAAACAGCCCAGCCGCTCCAGCAGCGCGACGAAGCGCCCATGCTGCTCCTGCAGCAGATCGATGTCGAGCGGCTGCGCCCAGTGGGCCGTCACGTAGTCACCTCGGGGTGACGGTGGCCGAACGGCGACGCGACCGAGCCGTGCCACCATCGAGCTCACGCCGAAGGGCCGCTGCTGCGCTTGCGTGGTCATGTTCGTCCACCGTTCAGGTCGATGATGCGCTCGAGTCGAAGCCGATTATTCCGCAGCACGATGATGAAAACGAGATTACCCACGCCTACACCGACGACGAACGCCAGCGCCAGCCACCACGGGTTGAAGGCGAACAGCAGGAGCGATGCCGCGATGGACAGCCAGTGCACCCATTCGGCCCGGCGGACCTCTTGCAGGTACAGCGCGAGGTCGGCCGCCGAACGGCCCGGAAGTCGCGCCTTGCTCGCGCCGCCGAACGTGCTGCCCAGTTCCGGCAGGCGATGTGCCAGCCGAGGCACTCCCAGCCGGCGATAGAGCGTTGCGGTCTCCCACGGGGCCAGCGCCAGCGGGAAGGTGTTGTGGCTGAGCCAGGCGGCGGGCCAGCGGGGCGCCCACGCACCAATCGCGACGGACAGGCCGACCACGATGGCGATGTCGATGACGATGAGCACGACGTACCGAGCCATCGTCACCACCATCTCCAGCACGCCACTAGCGCGGCGAGGGAGGGAACCGTCGCCGCAAGCGGCTCCTCCCAAATCCAAGCACGCCGCTTCGCGGCGAGGGAGGGAACCCTCGCCGCAAGCGGCTCGTCCCAAATCCGGGAGTCACCGCTAACGCGGCGAGGGAGGGATTTGAACCCCCGGTGAGTTTCCCCACGGGCGCTTTCAAGGCGCCTGCAATCGGCCGCTCTGCCACCTCGCCTGAGGGCACAACCGTAGTGTCAGGACGCTGCTGGGACCGCAGTCGGGTACGGCTGGTCGACGAAGTCGACATACGGCTCATCGACGGCCAGCAGAGACCAGTGGGAACCATCGGCCCCGGTCAGGTCGTAGGCCGGCAGGAACAGGACGCTGCCGTCCGGCTGCCCGTACTGGGCCAGGGCCAGATCGGCACCGATGACCGAGACCTCGGTGACCGCGACGGACATCACCGGGTGGTCCGGGCGCACGCTGGCTGACGGGGAGGCCGAGGCCGTCGGCGGCCCGCCTGCCGTGATGAGCGTCGGCCCGATCGCCGACCAGCCCGGTCGGCCCGAGCGTTCCACGGCACTGCGTGCGCCGACGACGGGGTAATCAGGCACCTCCTCGAGGCCCGCGGAGAACCCGGAGGCCCGCACGATGGCCCCCGACGGCCCGAAGCCGACCTCCCAGGACAGGCGCGTGCGCGCGCCGGCGACGAGCTGCCAAGCGGTGACCGACGTCATGTCCGCGAACCGATCGACCTGCCAGTCGACCGACGCGGTGTCCACCCCGATACTGCCGAGCAGGGCCGATGCGAGCTCAATCGCCCGCTCAGCCGACAGGGGCGCTCCGACGGCCGGCTGGGCACTCGCCGACGGATCCTCGAAGGTCCAGGTCACGAGCGAGTCATCCGCGACGGCCAGGTGCGGCCCGTCGAGGGCACCGGCCGTCCACGATCCGCCCTCCGCCACGGGGATCCCCTCGACCCCGAATACCGGGCCGAGCACTCCCGCGACCTGGCCGGGGCTGATGCCCGCATTCACGAGTCGGTAGCCACTGGCCGTCGTTGCCGTGTCGACGAGGCCATCAACCGCTGTAAGGAGAGCCGGCCATGACGGCTGGACCGAGGTCGACACCGTGAGGCTGGGCAGGGTCGCGACGGGCAACGGCTCCGCCGCTGGCGACTCCTCGAGCAGGGGCAGAGCAGTGACGATGATGTCGGGCCCGGGAGCGGTCTGGCGCCCCACGACCACGCCCACGGCCGCTACGGCGGCCAGGACAAGCACGGACCCGATCACGATCAGCGGCACGCGCCACCAGCGACGTCGGGACGTGCCGTCACTGCTCCCGTCCTGCGACACGCACGCCTCCCATCTACTCCGCTGACTCGATCGGCACCGGGATGCTGGGGCCCTGACGGCGGTCCATGATCAGGCCGGCCACGGTGAGAACGAGCGAGACGGCGACGACGGTCGTGACGATCTCGGCGAGCGTCTCGTGCCGCCAGCCGACGACAACAGTGACGAGGACGATGAGCGCCGCCCATACGGCGAACACCGCTCGACGATCCTGAGTTGCCAGCCGTGCATAGAGCAGCACCTGGACGAGCGCGAACGCGGAGCCCTCGAGCGCAAACAGCCACACTTCCGAGCCGAGCTCGGTGTACTGCGTGCCGCCGAGGACGCGCACGACAAAGTCGCCGAATAGGAAGCTGAACAACGTGATCGCCAGCCCGACCAGTGCCGTCAGACCGGCGGCGACATAGACCGCGCGGCGATGTCCGCCGGCCGTCATCTTCGGGAACAGCACCACCACGATTGCGCCGGGGAGGAAGAACGCGATCTTCGCGAGTTGCACACCCACGGAGTACTCACCGGACTGATCGCCGTCGAGGAAGAGGCGGGCGAGGAGCACGTCGATATTGGTGAGGGTGAACAGCACGAAGAGCGCGTGCACCACATGGCCGAACTCCGTGGCAACGCCGCGTGAGACATGCGTGCCCCAGGCCCCGGGGCACACGATTCGGTAGGCAACGAATGCACCCACGGCGCATCCGAAGAACACACCGACCCCGACGCCGATCACACTGTGCAGCACAAGAACGCCGATGGCGCCGCCGATCGCGCGGCCGAGCTGATTGGCAAGGAACGACCACGACAGGCGCAGGTGCTCTTCGCGCCCCTGCGCGATGCCCATCGCCGCCGAGCCGACGACGACGAACCCGAGCGACGCTATACCGGCGGCGACCGCCACCGGCGAGATGGTGAACAGGGTCCCCAGTGGCCATGCGAGCAGCAGGCCAGCCATGAAGATGACGGCTCCGACGAGGACGGCTAGGCGGACGGCCTCGCCCTCGACCTCGGTTCGTTCGGCATCGGTCGTGATGACGGCGACCCGGCGAGCCGTGAGCGCCTGCGTCGCGATGGCGATCGTCGAGATGATCACAAGCATGCCCAGAAGGGCCCCCAGTGCACCGAACTCGTCCGGTGTGAGGATGCGCGCCGCGATCATCGTCAGGAGGAACGCGGCCGCATTTCCGATCATGGTCGCGCCGCCGACGAAGACGAGACCCTTGGCCAGGGCGGCGCGGGGCGTTGGCGTACTCACATCCACACCCTACTTATGCCGATGGCCCCGCGTTCACCGTGAACGCGGGGCCATCGTGAGCAGCTGCGGCTAGCCGACCACCTGCGGGAGAGTGGCAAGCGCCTCAGCGAAGCGCTCGTCGCTGACCTCCTCGTCGACCATCGAGCCGTTGAGGTACGCGTCGTAGGCCGCCAGGTCGAAGTGACCGTGGCCGCACAGGGCCGTCAGGATGACGGTCTCCTCGCCTGTCTCCTTGGCCTTCTTCGCCTCGCGGATCGCCATGGCCAGTGCGTGCGTGGGCTCCGGCGCCGGCACGATGCCCTCGGTGCGGGCGAAGAGCGCGGCCGCAGCGAAGCGCTCCGTCTGGGGAACGGCGATGGCATCCATCAGTCCGAGCTCGTAGACATGCGAGATCAGCGGCGCCATGCCGTGGTAGCGCAGGCCACCCGCGTGGATCGGGTCGGGGATGAAGTCATGCCCGAGGGTGTGCATCTTCATGAGCGGCGTCATGCCCGCAGTGTCACCGAAGTCGTATGCGTAGACGCCCTTGGTGAGCGACGGGCAAGAGGAGGGCTCGACCGCGAGAATCTGCGGGTTCATCTTCCCGGCGAGCTTCTCGCGGAGGAACGGGAAGGACAGTCCGGCGAAGTTCGATCCGCCACCCGTGCAGCCGATGATGTGGGTCGGAGTGTCGCCCGCCTTCGCCATCTGCAGGAGCGCCTCCTCGCCGATGATCGTCTGGTGCAGCAGAACGTGATTGAGCACTGAGCCAAGGGCGTAGCGCGTGTTGGGATCCTTCGCGGCGACCTCGACGGCCTCGGAGATCGCGATGCCCAATGATCCGGACCAGTTCTTCGGATCCGCCGCGAGGGCACGGCCGATCTCCGTGACGTCGGACGGCGAGCGGTGGACACGTCCGCCGAAGGCCTCGATCATCAGGCGGCGGTAGGGCTTCGCGTCGTAGGACGCACCTACCTGCCACACCTCGCAGTCGATGTCGTAAAGCGCGCAGGCGAACGAAAGTGCCGTTCCCCACTGGCCCGCACCGGTCTCGGTGGTGAGCTTCTTGGTGCCTTCCTTCTTGTTGTAGTACGCCTGCGGCACGGAGGTGTTCGTCTTGTGCGAGCCGGCCGGCGAGACGCCCTCGTACTTGTAGTAGATCCGCGCGGGGGTGTCGAGGGCCGCCTCGAGGCGGTGCGCCCGGAAGAGGGGCGACGGCCGCCACTGGCGGTAGACGTCCAGGACGCCACCGGGGATTTCGATATACCGGTCCTGCGAGACCTCCTGGAGGATCAGGTCCATCGGGAACAGCGGCAGCAGGTCCTCGGGGCCCACCGGATCCATCCGACCCGGGTGCAGCGGCGGCGGCGGTGCAGACGGCAGATCGGGGATGACGTTGTACCAAGTTGTCGGCATCTCGTCCTCGGTCAACGTGTACTTGTGCGTCCGAATGCTGTCGTCCATGGATCCGCCCTTCGGGTTGTCTATCGCCGGCCGTCCGGACGCTAGTGCCGCGCCCGATGGGGCTGCAGCGGAATCCGCAACCTCGTTACAAATGGGACACGTGTGATTGATGTGACATGAGGGACCAGGTGTGACGGTTCCCACAGCACCGGCGCTCAGCGTCCGAAATGTGGACGTTATGGATCCGTGATCTGGCTACCCGAATTAGCGTCGAACTCGCTGCCGGTCGCTACCCGACACCCGTCGAGAGCCGGCAGCCTGTCGAATCTGGCGCGATCCCCCAAGGATCCGCCGGTACCGGGGACCCACTCGGTCGCAGCACCATCGCGACCACGGGGCGAATCGGATGCGACGGCCAGCACCACCGGCCCGAGCATCGGTAGGGCGACCTTCACGCCCGAGCCCGTCAGCTCACCTGGGAGACAGGAATCGAAGGAGCCTGCCTGTGCGCCCAGTTTCACGCAAGCACGCCAGACCCACTGTCGTCGTCCTCACCGTCGTCGCCGCCCTCGCGGCCGGCCTCGCCCTCGTCGGAGTCCCCACCGCGGCAAGCGCCCAGACCCCCATCCCGATGGCCGCACCGGCCGCCCACCCCGCGCCGCAGGTCGTGACGGCCGCATCCATGCTGATGGTCGCCATGGGTCAGGACCTCGCCCGGCTGGAGATCGTCACGTCACGCGCAACCATCCTCACCGCGCAGGAACGTGCCGCTCTCAACCATCGAGTCGCAGCAGTCAAGGTGAAGCAACTGCGCGTGCGCCTCGTGAGCGTCGCGAAGAAGCAAATCGGTGATCGCTACTCCGCCGGCGCCTCCGGTCCGTCCGCATTCGACTGCTCCGGCCTGACCCGCTACGTGTACAAGGTCGTGACCGGGCGGGAACTCCCGCACCAGTCACATGCCCAGTTCTCGCGGGTCAAGCGCATCACGCGAGCCAACGCCCAGCCCGGTGACCTCGTCTTCTTCTTCCGCGGCGGCGCACATCACGTCGGCATCTACATCGGTCACGGCCACATGGTCGATGCCGCCGGCTACGGCGAGGGCGTTCGCATCAGCCCGATCTCCGGCTCCTGGTGGTCGCGGAGCTACAGCGGCATGGGCCGACTGCTGCCTGCGTAGTCACAACGCGCATTTGACTACAGCGAGACGGGGCCGGACGTGCCCGCGGGCTCGGCCGCGAGCGGCATCCGCACCACGACACTCAGCCCGCCCCAGTGCGACTCAGTAGCGTGCGCGCTGCCGCCGAGGCCGATAACCGATTCTCGAACGAGCGCAAGGCCAAGGCCACTGCCGCCGGGAACGGAGGCTGCACCGCGCGTAAACCGCACGAACACCGCCTCGCGCTCAGCCACCGGGAGTCCCGGTCCGTCGTCCGACACTGCCAGCTCGGCCTGCCCATCGACTGCACGCAGATCCACCATCACCCGCGTTCGTGCGTACTCCAGCGCGTTGCCCAGCAACTCATCGATGAGCCGCGCGATGACTCCCGCCGGCGCAGCAACGAATACCCCGTCCGCCAGATCGGATGTGAGCCCGATGCCCCGTTCATCGAACATCGCAGCTGCGGCTTCGAGCCGACCCCCGACGATGACCGACGCCGCCTGCGCCGCGAATGGTGCCGCACCAGCGTCGCTGCGGGCGAGGGCCAGCACCTGCTCAATGCGCCGTGCCAGTCGGTCGACCTCGGCCGTCGCCGCGCGGGCCTCGACCTGCACCGCCTCCTGGCTGGAGATGTCCTCGATCGCCTCCAAGCGAAGGCGCACGCCCGTGAGTGGTGTGCGGAGGTGGTGAGATGCATCCGCGGCAACCCGCTGGGTGCGCTGCAGGATCCCGGACAGCCGTTCCGCCGTGGTGTTGAGGGCCGACGCGACGGCACGCACCTCCTGCGGGCCGTGCGTCTCGTCAGCACGCAGGTCGAGATCGTCGGGGAGTTCGTCAGCGACGCGCGCCAGCCGACGCAGGGGTGAGGCGATTGACCGTGCCAGCAACCACGCGACGAGCGCGGCAGCGACAACGACGGTCAGAACGAAGACCACCAGCCACCGCTGCGTCTCCTGGACCTCGTGAGTCACGATGGATTCCGGAAGTGACAGACGAACGGCCGCAGTAATGCCGTAGTTCTGGATGACGGGTGCAGCGACGTAGCGAAGCGGCTCACCGATGGTCACCGACGTCCGAACATCCGAGGTCAACGACCCGGCCAGGGCTGCATTGACCTCCGGGCGATCGAAGAGTCGGTCCAGGGACGAGTTGTCGCTGTCGGCGATCAGGCTGCGATTCAGGTCGACGACGACGACGCGCGCACCTGTGCGCAACGCCGCCGCCTCGGCCGTCGCCTGCCACTCGGTGGACGGCTGCGATGACAGGGTCGCCGCGGTTGTCAGGGTGTCGACCTCGAGGTTGGCAACGAAGGCCGTTCGCTGATCGTTGGCAACGACCACCGCCATGGGAACGGCGAGAGCAACGGCAACGACGGCCACCAGGACCGCCATCGCCAGGACGAGGCGGCGAGTCACGCGTTGTCTACCGCGAGGCGGTAGCCGACCCCCCGCACCGTCTCGATCAGCTCGGCATCGCCCAGCTTCTTGCGAAGCGATGCGATATGCACATCAAGGGTCTTACCCGTGCCGATCCATACCGGATCCCACACGCGCGAGAACAGTTCCTGACGAGGCACCGCACGACCCGGCTCTTCCGCCAGAACGGCCAGCAGGTCGAACTCCTTCGCGGTCAGCTCGACCGGATTCCCGTCCAGGACAACACGATGCCGCGCACGATCCACGACGAGGCGACCCGAGTCCAGGCTGCTGTCGATGCGCCGTCGGCGCGCAACCGCCCGCACCCGCGCGGCAAGCTCACGGACGGAGCACGGCTTGACGACATAGTCGTCGGCTCCGAGCTCGAGTCCGACGATGCGATCTGTCTCGTCTCCGCGAGCGGTGGCGATGATGACCGGAACATCGGACACCCGACGCAGTTCGCGCAGCACCTCGAGTCCGTCGCCATCCGGCAGCCCCAGATCGAGCAGCACCACGTCGACGTTCTGCGCTGCGGCCAATACCTGACTCGCGTATGCGACATGCTCGGTCTCGATGCCATTCCGCTTCAGCCCGGCGAGCAACGGCTCCGAGACAGCCGGATCGTCCTCAACCACCAGCACCTTCATAGGCCCATCGTGGCATGCCCAGTCGCCTGATGGTGACTGCCGGCCAGCAGGCTGACGCGTGGACGCAGACCTTACTTCCGCTTAACCTCGGCGTGAGCGGACCTTGTTGGAGCCTCCGTACCTTCATAACTACGGGATAGGCCCGCTGATCGACCGAAGCGAATGGACCACGAGATGTCGAACTCCCGCCGCACAACGGCCCCCCTCCGTGGACGCCGGAACCGCTCGACGGCCGACAAGATCATCTCCGCCGGACTGGCGACTGCCACGTGCGTAGGAATCGTCGGCGTCATCGGCGTCCGTACGATCGAGGCGAGCGCCGCTGCCGATTCATCGTCCACCGAATCCTCGTCCTCCGACACCGCTACACCAGGTGCAGCGGTTGCCCAGGTCGCCGTCTCGTCCACCGGGCTCACTGAGGCCCAGCTCGACGAGTACGCGGCGCAACTCGCTGCAGAGGGCGCGAAGCTGGACGCCTACCGCGCGAAGTTGC
>JAPLBU010000125.1:19954-20661 GCA_026392575.1 Actinomycetota bacterium
ACCGCGCGAAGTTGCTCAAGGTCGCCAACCAGCTGAATACCGCTAGCGCCGCGTCAACCACCACCCAGACGCGGCCCGCCGCGCGGCCCACCGCCACCGCTCCCAAGGCCAGGCCCGTTGCCAAGCCTGCCGCGAAGCCGGTTGCCAAGCCGGTTGCCAAGCCGAAGCCCGCGCCCGCGCCCGCACCGGCACCCGCGGCCAAGAAGTCCCAGACCACCACCAAGAGCAGCTGACCCGATGACGGGGGGCGACGTGCAGTTCCGGGCGATGGGCACTGACTGCCACGTTCTGGTGCACGCGCCCACCGAGTTGCTCGACGTCCTGACGGACCTGGCGCGTGAGCGCGTCGAGTTGCTTGAACAGTGCTGGAGCAGGTTCCGCCCTGACAGCGAGCTCAGCCACCTGAACGCCACGGCCGGGCTGGGTCCGCGCATCGTGTCCGACGATCTGCTTCTCCTGGCGCGCCGGATGCATGACGCCTGGCTGACATCCGGCGGCCTCTTCGATCCGACCGTCCTCACCTCGATGACGGCTCTCGGCTACGACACTGATTTCGCAACGGTTGCCGCTCGACCCGCGACCTCCCTGACCGACATCACCCTGGCCGCCGCCCCCGGTATGAGTGGCGTCGTGATCGATCTCCAAGCAGCGACGATCTCCCTGCCCTCCGGGGTGGGGCTTGACCCCGCCGCGATCGGCAAGGGCCT
>JAPLBU010000125.1:20702-23906 GCA_026392575.1 Actinomycetota bacterium
CAAGGGCCTGGCCGCCGACGTGATCGCCGACGAGCTGTGGTCCGCCGGTGCGCAGGGTGTCCTCGTCAATCTTGGCGGCGACATCTCCATCGTCGGTACCGCACCCGCCGGCGCACCGTGGAGCATCGGTCTCGAGGACGAGCGACGCGATGTTGACGCACCCGACCGGGTCCTGCGCGTGCTCGAGTTCCCCCTCGGAACCGAACGGATCGGCATTGCCACCTCGACGACCCTCAAGCGCCGCTGGGCACAGGGACGACGCCACCACGTGATCGATCCACGCACCGGCACGATGAGCACGAGTGACCTTGTCCAGGTCACGATCGTCGCCGGAACGGCGTGGGAGGCCGAGACCCTGGCAACCACAGCGCTTCTGATGTCGTCGAGCGAGGCCGCGGCATGGATCCATCCCCTCGACGTCACCGGCATACTGCTTACAGCGGACGGCGATCTGCAGACCGACGAGGAGCACGCACGTGGCTGACATCCCCTGGACATGGCTCGGCATCCGGGCATCCGGCATCACCACGTGGGGCCTGCTCACCGCCGTCGTGCTCTGGGGCATCCTGCTGAAGACGCAGACCCTCGGCCGGGTGGCCTCGCCGATGCGCCTGCTCGATCTGCATCGTTGGCTCGGTGCGGTGGCCATCGGCTTCCTGCTCGTCCACATGGCACTGCTGCTCATCGATCCCGCCGTGCACTTCACCGCCCTCCAGATCCTCATCCCCGGCGTCGCTCCGTGGAAGACGCTCGCGGTCGCGCTCGGCACGATCGCCTTCTGGCTGCTGATTCCGGTCACCTTCCTCGGGCGCCTCCGAGCCAAGATGGGCCTGGTCGGCAATCGATGGTTCAAGCGGTCCCACCTGATCGCGTATGCAGCGTGGCCGTTCGCCACTGCCCACTACGTTCTTGCCGGCACGGATGCACTGGCGGAGTGGTCGCTGGCCATGCTGTTCGCCGGCGCGGCTCTCATAGTCCTGGCCCTGCTGGCCCGCGGGTTCGTCCCCGCGCCTGGCCCGGTCCGTCCGATAACCGAGAAGGGCTCACAACCCCTTACCTCGGCTTAACCTCATGCTGGTGCGCTTCTGGGGCCGGTGTCTCTAGCGTTCATCTCAGCAGGCAGAACAGCACGCACCGCCACCAATCAAGGAGAATCCCATGCAGCGCTCAAGCATCATCGCCACTGTCATAGCCGCCGGCGGAGTGCTCATCGCGGGTTCCGTGGCCTCCGTTGCCGTCATCAACGCAGCTTCCAGCAGCCAGCCGACCTCCGAGACCATCGCCATGGTGTCGACGGAGAGCGCGTCGGCTCAGCCCATCGTCACCCCGGTGGTCGACAGCGCCCCCGCGATGACTCTCGCCCCCACCGCCCTTCCGTCGATCGACGCTGCCGCCCTGCCGGCGATCCCCGAGGTCTCCGACCAGCCAGTTGCCGCCCCGCAGGCAGACACGCAGCAGGCCAACACCCAGCAGCAGGCACCGGCCGCGGCCAGCACGCCGAAGGCGACCCATAAGCCCAAGCCGGCGCGGAGCGCGAGCGCCGAGGCTGCCGCAAACTCGGTCTCCTCTGACGAGGCCCGCAGCGTCGTGATGAAGCAGGGCGACGGCGCCTCCGTGGTCGACATCTCGCAGGCTGACCGTGCCGGCTACAGCACCTGGGCCGTGAAGATCGCGCGCTCCAACGGCGAGGTCATCACCGGCTACGTCGACCGCGAGAGCGGCGTCGTCGTCGACTGGGTCGTGAACCAGAAGGCCCCTGCCGCACCGTCGACCACTGCTCCGACCTCCTCGTCGCACGAGTCCGACGATCACGAGTCCGACGATCACGAGTCGGGCCAGGATGACTAGCCGCCAGCACCGCCGCGCACCCCTGCGGCGGTCCTCCACTCCTGAGCGGGTCCTGTCCGCCGGCCTGGCCACCGCCACGTGCGTTGGCATCGTTGGCCTCGTCGGAGCACGGACCATCGAGGCCAACACCACCTCCGCGGAGTCGCAGCAGGCCAGCGCTTCCGCGGTCGTCGCCCAGCCCGTGGCCCCCGTCCAGCAGGTCGCCGTCGAGCCCACCACCACCAGCGGCCTCACGGAAGCCGACCTAGACGCCTACGCCATCCAGCTGGCGGCCGAGAAGGACCGGCTGGATGCCTACCGCGCGAAGCTGATCAAGACCGCCACCAAGCTCCAGCGGCTGGCAGCCCAGCAAAGCCAGCAGGCAGCGGCGCCCGCGCGCTCGTCATCCACCAACTCATCGTCTGCGTCGACGCAGACCAGCAAGCCGGCGAAGAAGCCCGCTAAGCAGCAGGTTGCCCAACCGGCAGCCCAGCCCGCGAACCCCGCCCCGAGCCAGCCCGTAGCCAAGCCGAAGCCGCAGGCGCAACCCGCGCCGGCCCCGGCACCGGCCCCGGCGCAGCAGCAGGCCCCGCAGTCCAACACCAAGACCAGCTGACACCTGCCGCGTGCGGCGCAGTGCCCCCGGAACCCACGGCGCATGCGAGCATGACTCCGTGAGCACCATGGGCCTCGACGGCGTACTGCCGTGGCAGCAGGCCCGGCACGTTGCCGCCACCGCCGCCCGGCCCCTCCCGACGACGCCCGCCCGCCTCGACGAGGCAGCCGGCAACATCCTGTCCGGACATCTCGTCACCGTTCAGGATGACCCGGCAGCGGACAGTGCCGCCTTCGCGGGCTTCGCCGTCTGCGGCGAGGGACCCTGGCTCATCGACGAGCTCGACGTGCTCACGCAAGGTTGGGCCACGGTCGTCGAGCAGCGGATGCCGGTACCGCGGCACTGCGATGCCGTGATCGCCCGTGATCAGGCCAGCGTGCGCCAACGCCCAGACGGGCGACACGAGGTGATGGCCCACGATCCGCTCACCGGCATCCCCGACGAGCGGGTGCGCCCCGATCTCGGCGAGGGGATCGTCCGTCAGGGCAGCGTCAGCGTCGCCGGTCATTCCATGGTCACCGCCGGATCCCTCGTCACCCCCGCCATCCTGACCCTCGCGGCGGCGCGCGGCCACGACGAGATCGACATCATCCGGCCGCCCGTTGTCGGGGTGCTCGTGCTCGGCAACCACCTGTTGGATCGCGGTCTGCCCCGGAACGGCCGCGTGCGCGATGCGCTCGGCCACGCCGTACCGGCCTTCGTCGGCGCGCTCGGTGCGCGCGGTAACCCGGCCGTCCGCGCCCCCGACCCCGATGCCCTGC
>JAPLBU010000125.1:23925-25523 GCA_026392575.1 Actinomycetota bacterium
ACCTCCTCATCACGACCGGATCGACCGCCCCGGGCCCGGACAACTACCTGCGAGCGGTGCTGCGTGATCTCGGGGCTCGCTGGCTCGTGGACGGGGTGAGCGTGACCCCCGGCGCCCAGATGCTCCTTGCCCGACTGCCCGACGGGCGGTTCCTCATCGGCCTGCCCGGTGACCCGGCGGCTGCTCTCGCCGGCCTGATCACCCTCGCCAGTCCGCTGATCCGAGCCCTGCGTGGCGACCCGGTCGATGGCCGTCGCCGGTCAGCCGTGCTGATGGACGACACGGTGCCCGCGGACTACGCCGACGACACGGCCCTCGTGCCCGTGCGCCTCGAGATCTCCTCGGCTGCCACCCAGGCCCGGCCCCTGCTCGCCACCGGGCCCGCGGGGCTCGAGGGCTGGGCTGGTGCCGACGCCATCGCCGTGGTGCCGCCAGGGGCGGGCTTCCGCGGGGATGTCGTCGAGATCCTCGACCTGCTGGGTCGCGAGGGACCGCAGGCCACGTAACCGGCTTTCCCTGCCTAGTAAGTAGGCAATGCCCCGAATCGTGGCTATGGTGGCCCGGTGACGCTCGCCGACATCGACTTCGCCCTCTCCGTGGGTGGGTTCATCGCCGGCATCATCGTCGGACTCACCGGCATGGGTGGAGCGGCGCTCGTCACCCCGATGCTGGTCCTGCTGTTCGGTATCAACCCGGCCACCGCGGTCTCCAGCGACGTCGTGGCCGCCGCCTTCATGAAGCCCGTCGGCGCGATGGTGCATATCCGTGCGAAGACGGTCCACTGGGGCCTGGTCGCGTGGCTCTCCGCCGGATCGATCCCCGGGGTGATCCTCGGCACGATGGTGTTCGCCCGCGTGCTGACGACCGACGAGGCCAGCGCCACCATCCGAACGTGGATCGGCTGGGTGCTCGTCCTCGCCGTGGCCGCGATGGTCGCCAAGGTGTGGGTCGGTCGCCGGGCGAAGGGACTGCGTGGTCAGACCGACCTGCTCGGACCCGACATGCCCGTCCGGCCGGTGCCCACGGTGCTCCTGGGCCTGGGCGTCGGGATTCTCGTCGGCATGACGAGCGTCGGGTCCGGCTCGCTCATCGTGACCACCCTGCTCCTGCTCTACCCGCTCCTTCGCCCTTCCGTCCTCGTCGGCACCGACCTGACGCAGGCGGTCCCCATGCTGATTGCCGGCGCCATTGCACACGCGGGCTTCGGCGAGATCAGCATCGCGGTCGTCGTATCACTGCTGATCGGACAGATCCCCGGCGTGTGGATCGGTGCGCGCATGTCCTCCCGCTATGACGGCCAGGCACTCCGCTGGCTTCTCATGGTCATTCTCTTCGCAACGGCTCTCAAGCTTCTCGGCGTATCCAGCCTCATTGCTGGCATGATCGCCATCGTGGGTGTCATCACGGTGTCGGTTCTGATCGTCCGGGAACGCCTGCATGCCAAGACGTAGCCGCACTGACGTGTATCAAGGATCTTGGACAGATTCTCTCCTGACGAGAGGATGGGTCTGTGGCCCGAATGAAGCGCAAGTTCTCGCCTCAGTTCAAGGCTGAGGCGGTGCAGTTCGTGATCGAGACGGGTCGCCCGATCGCTGAGA
>JAPLBU010000217.1 GCA_026392575.1 Actinomycetota bacterium
AGGCCCCGGGCGGCGGCATCGTGGAACCGCCGTCCACACGCGATGACCTGGCCGCGCGTCGCGCGCGCCGCACAGCGGTCTGAATCACGGCTCGCTAGTATTGCGACGCTGACTGACCCCGAGCGGGAGAGATCTGGGCAACCAGACGCCGAAGGAGCAATCTCCCCGACAAGCTCTCAGGCACACGGACCGCCCGGGGAAGGCACCTCTGGAAAGCGGGATCTCGATCCCTACCGACGGTGAAAGCCGGGTTTGCCCGGTGAAACTCTCAGGTCACGCCATGCGTGGGCAACAGAGGGGGAGTGGCGGCCACAACCGTGGTCGCTGACCCTGTGTGCCTCGGCACGCCTGGCTCCCTCGAGGTCGTCCATGAGTCTCGACTTTCCCTCCCGGCACATCGGACCCGACGCGGCCGAGCAGTCCCGGATGCTTGACCTGCTGGGCTACTCGGACATCGACTCGTTCACGTCGGATGTCGTACCGGAGGTGATCCGGTGGCACGAGGCGCTGGTCCTGCCGGCCGGCTGCAGTGAGCCGGTTGCCATTGAGGAGTTGCGCACCCTTGCGGGCCGCAATCGCGCGATGGTCAGCATGATCGGCCTGGGGTACTACGGCACCCACACACCCGCGGTCATCCTGCGGAACATCACCGAGAACCCGGCCTGGTACACCGCGTACACGCCGTACCAGCCGGAGATCTCACAGGGTCGTCTCGAGGCGCTGCTGAACTTCCAGACGATGATCGAGGATCTGACGGCTCTGCCGGTGGCTGGTTCGTCGCTGCTCGATGAGCCGACGGCGGCCGCGGAGGCGATGACCCTGGCCATCCGGGTCAGCAAGGCCGCCCAGCACGCGATCCTCGTCGACGCCGACACGCACCCGCAGACGCTGGCGGTACTGCAGACCCGGGCCCAGCCGCTGGGCATCCGACTCGATGTGGCCGACCTTGACGGCGGGCTGCCGGACGGCGACTACGCCGGCGTTCTGCTCAGCTACCCCGGAACCTCCGGCCGCATCCGCGATTCACGTTGCTCACTCCGCCAGGTGAACTCGGCGCCGATGTCGTGGTCGGATCGGCTCAGCGCTTCGGGGTGCCGTTCGGGTTCGGCGGGCCGCATGCCGGCTTCATGTCGGTGCGCGCCGGACTCGAGCGCAGCATGCCCGGCCGTCTCGTGGGCGTCAGCGTGGATGCGGACGGGGCACCGGCGTATCGGCTCGCGCTGCAGACACGTGAGCAGCACATCCGTCGAGAGAAGGCGACCAGCAACATCTGCACAGCCCAGGTGCTGCTGGCCGTGATGTCGTCGATGTACGCGGTCTATCACGGACCCGACGGGCTTCGTCGGATCGCGACGCGCACATCGGACCGCGCGCGGGTTCTCGCCGCCGGCATCCAGGGCGCCGGCGGAGTGCTGGCGACGACGGAGTTCTTCGACACGGTGTGCTGGAGCGTGCCGAACGCTGCCGACCAGATGGTTGCCGCGGCGCTTGCTCAGGGGATCAATATCCGACGGATCGACGACGACACCGTCTCGGCCTCGGTCGACGAGACAACGACGCCCGAGCAGGTCGAGGCCCTCTGGCGTGCCTACGCCCTGGTGAACCCGGCGGTAACCGCTCTGTCCTACGACGCGGTGTCGCCGAGTGGCGTCGGCATACCTGCGGATCTGCAGCGAACCTCGCCGTTCCTGTCGCACCCCGTCTTCAACACGCACCGCAGCGAGACCTCGATGCTGCGGTACATCCGCCGGCTCGGTGATCGCGATGTTGCCCTCGATCGGGCGATGATCCCGCTGGGCTCCTGCACGATGAAGCTCAATGCCACCACGGAGATGGAGGCGATCACCTGGACGGAGTTCGCGGGCATCCATCCCTTCGCGCCGTTGGATCAGGCCACCGGCTACCTCGAGCTGATCCGCATGCTCGAGGCCTGGCTGGTCGAGGCCACCGGATACGACGCCGTGTCCCTGCAGCCCAATGCCGTCTCACAGGGGGAG
>JAPLBU010000152.1 GCA_026392575.1 Actinomycetota bacterium
AGAAGATCCCGGACACCGGTGACCCGGAGTACGCCAAGAAGCTGATCGCAGAGTCGGGCGAGGCTGCCCCGACGATCACCTTCGACTACCCGCAGTCGCCGACGGCCGACAAGGCCGCCGCGATCGTGGTCGACTCGCTCGGCAAAGCCGGCATCGCTGCCAAGCCGAACCCGATCGAGCCAGGTCAGTACTACGGCGTCGTGTTCGACCCCGAGAAGGCCCACGAGCTCATCAACGCGGGCTGGGGACCGGACTGGCCGAACGCCTCGACCATCATCCCGGAGCTGTTCACGCCGACCGGCGGATTCAACCTCTCGCAGTACGACAACCCGGAGTACAACACGGCTGTCGCGGCTGCGAAGGTCGAGCTCGACCGGGCCAAGCAGGCGAAGATGTGGCAGGACCTGAACACGCAGGCGATGGCTGACGTCGTCGTCGTGCCCACCAGGTTCGGTCGCGAGCAGCGCATGGCCGGTACGAAGATCGGTCCCGTCTACCTCTGGCCCGCCTACGGCTCATGGCCGTACGGGCAGATGTACGCAGGGAAGTAGCAGCACGGTGACTGGGGGGCGGGCGCATGTCGCCCGTCCCCCAGCACACTCCTACGAACAGCCCGTCCAGGGCTGTCACTTCCATCGATAGGTCAGACGATGAGCGCGTACGTGGTTCGACGGGTGATCAGCATGATCCTCCTGTTGCTCCTGCTCACTTTCGTCGTCTTCATCCTGTTCAGCCTGCTGCCTACGGATCCCGCGCGGCTGACATGCGGCAAGTCGTGCACGCCGGAGATCATCGAGGCCAACCGCCACCGCCTCGGCCTTGATCTGCCCGTCTTCCAGCAGTACTGGGAGTACCTCAAGGGCATCTTCGTGGGCCGCACTTTCGCCAAGGACTCACCCGATCCGGTCGTATGCAGCGCGCCCTGCCTGGGCTACTCGTTCAAGCGTGGCGAGGAGGTCTTCGTCCTCATCAAGGAGGGCTTCCCGGCGACCTTCTGGCTGGCTCTGGGCGCCTTTGTCATGTGGCTGGCGGCCGGTATCTCGGTCGGCATCTACGCGGCACTGCGTCGCGGCAAGTGGCAGGACAAGACCGTCATGGGCATCTCGCTCGCCGGCTACTCACTGCCCTCGTTCTTCCTCGGCCTGATGGCAATCTTCTTCATCGTCATCCGGCTTCAGCTGCTTCCCTATCCGTCTTACGTGTCCCCCTTCGAGAACCCGACGCAGTTCCTGCAGACGATGATCCTGCCGTGGATCGTGTTGGCCATCCTCTACGCCGCCTTCTACATGCGCTTGACGCGCAATCAGATGCTTGAGGTCCTCGGTGAGGACTACATCCGCACTGCCCGGGCGAAGGGCCTGCCGGAGCGCATCGTCATCCGCAAGCACGCGTTGCGGGCCGGCCTGACCCCGATCGTCACGGCGGCGGGGCTGGATCTCGCCGGCCTGCTCGGCGGCGCGATCATCACCGAGAGCATCTTCAGCCTCCCGGGTATCGGATCCCTCGCCGTCAACTCCGTGAACGACGCTGACCTGCCGCTCATTGTCGGGATCACGCTCGTCACGGCGACTTTCATCATCGTGGCCAACCTGATCGTCGATCTGCTCTACGCGGTCATCGACCCGAGAGTGAGGCTCACATGATGACCGACCTGACGCCGGCACCCCGGCGTGCCTACATCGAAGTCGAGGAGCTCTCCGTTCAGTTCCCGACGGAGGATGGTCTGGTTCGCGCCGTCGATGGCGTGACCTTCGCCATCGACAAGGGTCAGACGATCGCGATCGTGGGCGAGTCCGGTTCAGGAAAGAGCGTTACGGCGCAGGCCATCATGGGCCTCGTCAACTCGCGAACGGCCGACGTCACCGGACACGTGTGGGTCGACGGCCAGGACATCGTGGGCATGACCGACGACGAACTGCGCAAGATGCGCGGCCGCACGATGGCGATGATCTTCCAGGACCCGATGTCGAGCCTGCACCCGTTCTACCGGATCGGTGCGCAACTGACCGAGGCCGTCAACGTGCACAACAAGGTGAGCAAGAAGGAGGCCCGCGACCGGGCCATCGAGATGCTGCACAAGGTGGGCATCCCGTCACCGGAGAAGCGCATTGAGGACTACCCGCACCAGTTCTCCGGCGGCATGCGCCAGCGCGTCATGATCGCGATGGCTCTCATAAACTCGCCGTCTCTCCTCATCGCGGACGAGCCGACGACGGCGCTCGACGTGACGGTGCAGGCCCAGATCATGGAGCTGATCCTCGAGCTCCAGCAGGAGTACAACACCGCGGTGGTCCTCATCACCCATGACCTCGGCATCGTCGCCGACGCTGCCGATCAGGTAGCCGTCATGTACGGCGCGCGCGTCGTCGAGAGTGGCGTCATCGACGACATCTTCTACGCGCCCGAGATGCCGTACACCCTTGGGCTGCTGGCATCCGTACCTCGCCTCAACCAGGTGCGAGCCGAACGGCTTGACCCGATTCCCGGCAACCCGCCCTCGCCTATCCGGCTCCCGTCGGGCTGCGTCTTCAATCCTCGCTGCGTCTACACCGACCGTGTCGAAGGCAACCTGTGTGCCACGGAGCGCCCTGCGCTGCTGCCAACCGCGCCGGGCCATATGGTGCGGTGTCACATGTCCAAGGCAGAGCGCGAGGCGGTCGCGACGATTGCCCTGGGCGCGCTGGGCAGGGAGACCACATGACCGAGATCATGAACAGCTCCCATACCTCGGGCGATCCTGTGCTGCGGGTCACTGACCTGAAGATGCACTTCCCGGTTAGGTCGAAGGGTCTTTTCCCGAAGACCATCGGTCAGGTCAAGGCCGTCGATGGTGTGAGCTTCGATGTCCAGCCGGGCGAGACTTTGGGTCTGGTCGGTGAGAGCGGGTGCGGCAAGTCGACCACAGGTCGCACGGCCCTGCGTCTGCTCGAGCCGACGGACGGCAAGGTCGAGATGGACGGCATCGACGTCACGCGGATGTCGGCCAAGGAAATGGTCCCGTTGCGCCGCAAGGCCGCGATGATCTTCCAGGATCCGTACAACGCGCTGAACCCTCGACATACGGTTGGCGCCATCATCGGGGCACCTTTCGCTGTGCAGGGAGTCGAGCCGGTCGGAGGTGTCCGGGCGGCGGTCCGCGATCTGATGGATCGTGTCGGTCTCAACCCCGAGCACTACAACCGCTACCCGGCGGAGTTCTCCGGTGGACAGCGTCAGCGCATTGGTATCGCCCGAGCGGTTGCGCTCCGTCCGCACTTCATCGTCTGTGACGAGCCGGTGTCGGCACTCGACGTGTCGATCCAGGCGCAGGTCATCAACCTGCTGCGCGACCTGCAGGATGAGTTCGGCATCGCCTACCTGTTCGTGGCACACGACCTCGCTGTAGTCCGCCAGATCTCGCATCGCGTCGCCGTCATGTACCTGGGTCACGTCATGGAGCTCACCAGTCGTGAGGACCTGTACGCGCGGCCCCTGCACCCCTACACGCACGCGCTCCTGTCAGCGATCCCCGTGCCCGATCCGCGTGCGCAGAAGAACCGCGAGCACATCCTGCTCTCGGGTGATCTGCCGAGCCCGGTGAATCCGCCGTCCGGCTGTGTGTTCCACACGCGGTGCTTCGTCGCCCAGGACATCTGCAAGGTCGACAAGCCCGTCATCCGCGAGTTCGAGCCCGGTCATCAGGTGGCCTGTCATTTCCCGATCACGGAGTACCTCGGCTCCACGCCGATCGTCGGTCCGGATCCCGGCCTGACCGCCGAGTCGGAGCTTGAGGGGATGCAGGACGGTGACTCGATGGAGCAGGCGGCGGAATCCGACCTGATCCACGAGCCCGGCACGAACTACAAGGACGGCCCCGACTCGCTCATCGACCCAGGCCCTGGCCTGTGGAGATGATCCGCAAGGAAACCCACCTCCAGGCGTAGCAGGTTCTCGGCCACCACTTCCTGCGGCGTCATGTGCGTCACGCCACTCAGCGGCAGCAGCGAGTGCGCTTTGCCGGCAGCGAGCAGGGCACTGGACAGCTGCAGCGAGTTCGCGACCAGCACGTTGTCGTCGGCGAGGCCGTGGATGATCAGCAACGGGCGCTCCAGCTTGGCTGCGCGTTCGAGGAGTGAACTGGCGGAGTATGCAACCGGGTTGTCCTGTGGGAGACCGAGGTAGCGCTCGCTGTAAGCAGTGTCGTAGAGCGCCCAGTCCGTCACCGGGGCACCCGCAACGGCCGCATGGAAGACATCGGGCCGGTCGAGTACAGCCAGGGCGGCAAGGTAGCCGCCGAAGGACCAGCCGGTGATCCCGACGCGGGTGAGGTCCAGATCGGGGTACAGATCGCCTAAGGCCTCCAGTGCGGCCACCTGGTCATCGAGGATGTGGGTGGCAAGGTCATTGCTCACCTCGAACTCGAATGCGGGTCCGCGGCCGGGAGTGCCCGCACCATCCACGATCACGACGGCGAAGCCCTGATCGGCAAGCCACTGGTCGGAGGCGAACGCGCTTGCGGCGTGCACGACGCGTGCGTGATGCGGCCCGCCGTACGGTGACATCACGACGGGCAGTTGCTGGGAACCGCGTACGTGACCTGTAGGCCACAGGACGGCGCAGACGAGGGCGCGATCGGTGACGCGGTGGAAGGTGACGTCGGGCTGGACAGCGGGGATCTCGGCCAGGGAGGTGATCTCGCCGGAGCCGTGGGTGAGGCGGGCCGCGTAACGCGTTCCCATGCGGTGGGAGTCGGTCGAGGCGATCACCATTCCGCCTGCGGAGGATGCGACGGAGTTGATCGAGTCGCCCGAGGTGAGCTCGGTGACTCCGCCGTCGCGATCGATCGCGTACACGTGCTGGTCCATCGGACCGGGCTGCGCCGTGACAATGATGCGGTCGCTCGACGTATCCGCGACACCTGTGACATTCAAGGTCGGCGGGCTCAGCGGCTGGCCGTCGAGGACCAGTTGGAAGCAATCGTCGGCCTCGCTCGCGACGATCTCGACGAGTAACCCGTCGGACGTCCGGCAGGGCACGCCCGCCTGCATGGTGAGCCAGGGTGACGTGACCCGCTCACGGATGACCGCCGTCGATCCGCCGGGAGTAATGGCCATGATGAGCTGGCGTCGCTGGTCGCGGCTGAGGACACTGACGACGGCTCCGCCGGCATCATCGGTCTCGACCGTTGCAAGGTACGGATACGCGTCGTGGTCCCACGTGACCTCCGTGCGCCGGCCATCGAGTGTGACGTGGAACAGGCGAGCGATCGGATTCGCCGTGCCGGCGGCTGGGTAGCGGTGCGCCACCGGCTCACGTTCCGGCTGAGCTGGGTCGGCAATCCAGCGGATCGCGACGTCGGCTTCGTCGACGTGCTCGGCGAGCACCGCCGTGCTCTCGGACAGCCACCAGAGGCCTCGCACGCGGTCCAGCTCCTCGGCGGCGACGAAGTCGGCCAGTCCCCACGCGTCCGACTCGGACTCGGCCATGCACAGTGGCCGCGCCTCGCCGGAACCGTCAGCCGGGGCAAGGTAGATGGACCGATCGCTGATGAAGGCGACCTGGGATCCATCGGGCGAGATCCGCGGGTCGACGACGGGGCCGGGGTGCGCGACCTCCACCGGTGCGGTGACAGCCGACGTGAGGTCGACCGTGAACGGGATGCCGTCCAGGCTGAACACCACCTGCGCTACCCGGTCGTCTGTGGAGAAGGCCGTGATCCCGGCGGTTGTCTCGCGCATGCGCTCGCGGCGAGCCTTCTCGGCGGCCGGCAGATCGACACCGGCGCGGACCATGTCGCGGGCATCGACGACGAGGCGCTCAACGAGAGCGCCATCGTCGGCCGTCTCGGCCTGCCACAGGTTGCCGACGGGATCGCGCCCACCCGCGCTGCGGATGAAGGCGAGTCGGGTCCCGTCGGGCGCCGGGGTGAAGGCCCGCGGCACCCCGAGCCGGAATCGACGGGTCGCGGCCTCCTGCCGGGGGAAACTGATTGTGCCGTCCGAGACGGGGGTAGTCATCTGCGCATCGTAGAGCGGAGTGGCGTCAGGTCGCGGAGACGATCGTGTTCCCGCCCGCGCTCTTTGCCTCGTACATGGCGCGATCCGCAGCCGACACGGCCTCGTCGAATGTCATGGTGGGTGTCCAGGCGGCGAGTCCGATGGAGACGGAGGCCGCGAGCATGCTCCCGTCGACCGACATGGGGCTGTCGTGTACGGCAGCCTGCATGCGGGTGAGAGCGTGCACGGAATCGTGGATGCCGATCTGCTGGACGACGAGGAATTCGTCGCCACCCCAGCGGGCCACCAGATCGTTCTTCGACAAGCCACCGGACAGGCGGCCGGCGACTGCTTGCAGGTAGTGGTCGCCCGCGAGGTGGCCGAACTGGTCGTTCACTGACTTGAGATCGTCACAGTCGATGACCGCGACGGTGCGGGTGGTCTCCTCATCCATCAATGCAACGGCAGCCAGCAGGCCATGCCGGTTGCGCAGTCTGGTGAGCTGATCCGTCTCTGCCTGCCCACGCAGTATCTCGGCAGTTGCCGCCTCGCGCAGTGCCTCCAGAAGCGTCCGTTCGCGCCGCAGGCGGAGGACGGCGGCACCGACAGCGGCCAGGCCGACTGCCGCGATGATGATGAGGCGCACCTCCTGGGCAGCCACATTTCCGTCCGAGGCGAAGTTACCGAAGGCGAAAGCGGCGACCCAGGTGATGATCGCGACGATGGCAGTGACGCGAGGCGTCGCGAAGACGGCGGCAAGCATCGGAACGACGGCGAGCACGCCCACGTAAGCCGTCTTGGGGCCCT